>JBGSNW010000503.1:0-2096 GCA_041739435.1 Burkholderiaceae bacterium | reverse complement strand
GCCCGACGCCGACGTGCAGGGCAGCGCCCGCGGCAGCTTGCCCGATCTGGTGCTGGTCGATGGCGGCAAGGGCCAGGTGGCGATGGCGCGCGAGGTGTTCAATGCGCTGGGCCTGGATCTGGCGCTGATCGTGGGCGTCGAAAAGGGCGAGGGCCGCAAGGTCGGGCTGGAAGAGCTGGTGTTTGCCGACGGGCGCGACAAAGTCTCGCTGGGCCGTGACTCGGCCGCGCTGATGCTGGTGGCGCAAATCCGCGACGAGGCCCACCGCTTCGCCATCACCGGCATGCGCGCGCAGCGTGCCAAGGTGCGCGTGGGTGGCAGCAAGATCGAGGAAATCCCCGGCATCGGTCCCAAAAAACGCGCCCGCCTGTTGCAGCGTTTCGGCGGCATCCGCGGCGTGGCCAACGCGGGGGTGGAAGACATCGCCACCGTCGAAGGCATCTCACGCGCGCTGGCCGAGGAAATCTACCGGGCGCTGCATTGACCGCGGTTAAAAAAATGCGCCCCCTCGGGGGGCAGCGCGCCACACGGAGTGGGCAAGCGTGGGGGCCATGTTTTGCCGCCGGGCCGCCCCCAGGCAAAATGCGCCCCCTCGGGGGGCAGCGCGCCACACGCAGTGGGCAAGCGTGGGGGCCATGACCTTCATGACACAATCGCCACATGTTCCTGACCATTCCCACTCTCATGACCTGGACCCGCATTTTTGTGATTCCGCTCATCGTGGGCGTGTTTTACATGCCGATACCGGTGGCCGAGCAGAACCTCGTGGCCACGGTGATGTTCGTGGTGTTCGCGCTGACCGACTGGCTGGACGGCTTCCTGGCGCGCAAGCTCAACCAGACTTCGGCGTTCGGCGCGTTCCTCGACCCGGTGGCCGACAAGTTCCTGGTGTCGGCGTCGCTGCTGGTGCTGGTGCACCTGGGCCGGGCCGACGTGTTCGTGGCGCTGATCATCATCGGGCGCGAAATCGCCATCTCGGCGCTGCGTGAATGGATGGCGCAGATTGGCGCGTCCAGGAGCGTGGCGGTGCACATGGTGGGCAAGGTCAAGACCGTGGTGCAGATGGTGGCCATCCCCTTCCTGCTATACAACGGCAAGCTGCTGGGCGGCCTCAACTCCGGCATCTGGGGGCATTGGCTGATCTGGATCTCGGCGGTCCTGACCGTCTGGTCGATGGTGTATTACCTCCAGAAGGCGCTTCCCGAGATTCGCCGGCACGCCAAGTGATGCGGCACCGCGCTTCATGAATCGCCGGGCCGACGACGACGCGCTGATCCGTGCGATGCCGGTGGTGTTTGTGCTGATCTGGAGCACGGGCTTCATCGTGGCGCGTTATGGCATGCCGCATGCCCCGCCGATGTCGTTCCTGGCCTTGCGTTTTCTGCTTTCCATCCTGTGTTTTCTGCCGTGGATCGTGCTGGCCCGCGTGGCGTGGCCCCGGGGGCGGGCGCAATGGTTTCACCTGGCGGTGGTGGGGGTGCTCATGCACGGTGGGTATCTGGGGGGCGTGTGGTCCGCCGTGAAAGCGGGCATGGGTTCGGGGCTGTCGTCGCTGATCGTCGGGCTGCAGCCGGTGCTGACGGCGGTCTGGCTTGCCTCGCGCGGCGGTGTCGTGAGCCGCCGTCAGTGGCTGGGTCTGCTGCTCGGGTTTGGCGGGCTGGTGCTGGTGGTCAGCGCCAAGTTCGGACAAGGTGGCGAAGCCACCGCGTTCAACCTGTCGCTGGCGGTGCTGGCCTTGCTGTCCATCACGATGGGCACGCTCTATCAGAAGCGCCATGTGGCGCCGTGCGATGTGCGCAGCGCGAGTGCCGTGCAGCTTGGCGCGGCGTTCCTGGTCACCTTGCCGCTGGCATTGGGGGAGTCGGGCACGATGGCTTGGAACGGTGCGCTGGTCGGAGCCATGGCCTGGTCGGTGCTGGGGCTCACGCTGGGGGGCAGTTCCCTGCTGTACCTTCTGATTCAGCGTGGCGCGGCGACCACCGTGACGAGCCTGCTGTACCTGGTGCCGCCCTGCACGGCGATGCTGGCGTGGCTGCTGCTCGACGAACCGGTGACCGCGGTGACGCTCGCGGGCACGGCGGTCACGGCCTTCGGCG
>JBGSNW010000524.1:0-2922 GCA_041739435.1 Burkholderiaceae bacterium | reverse complement strand
GCGCGTCAGCCCGGGTGGCGCTGTCGGCGTTGTGACGCACGGTGGTGCCGAGCTCGTCCATGCTGGCCGCCGTCTGCTCCAACGCGCTGGCCTGCTGCTCCGTGCGGGCACTGAGGTCGTTGTTGCCCGCCGCCATCTGCGCGCTTGCAACGGCCACGCTTTCGGCGGTGTCGCGCACCACGCCCAGCGACGATTGAAGCCGCTGCCTGAAGTCTTCCATGGCCCGCGTCAGGCGTCCGAGCTCGTCGTCGCTTTGGTGCGTCAGGGGCTGTGTCAGGTCACCCGATGCCAGCACGGTCAGCGACTGTTCCAGCCGCGCAATGGGTTTGCGGATGAGGCGCGAGGTGAGCCACGCCAGGGCGGCCGCAAGCGCTGCCAGACAGAACACCACGGCACTCCAGAGCATGAGCAACGCCTGGCGGTTCTGGGCCAGTATCTCGGTGTTGGGGGCCTCCGCCACGAGCATCCAGTTCCAGGTGGCATTGCGCACGTGGGCAGCGCGGGTGCTGCCCACGGGCACTGCGCTCATGGATGCGCCTGACCAGCCCGGTGTCAAAAGGCCCGTGTCCGGCGCCGCCTTCAGCGAGCCAAGAAACTCGCCCGCGGCGGGGTCTTTTGCGTCGAGCTTTCGGGCGGATTCCAGACCGAAGAGCTGGCCCGACGGCGGGCCATCGCGCAGGTCGACGGCATACAGGGCGCCGCCGGCAAACGGCTTTTGGGACTGCAGCCCCTGTCGCAGCTGCTCCAGTATGGCCGTCATGTCGGTGCCAATGAAGAGAATCCCGATCGTGCGGCCGCCCTCGCGGATGGGCTCGTATTGCGTCATGTAGGTCTTGCCGAACAGATGCGCGCGACCGACGTAGGTCTTGCCCTCGGTCAGCGTCGCATAGGCCGGGTGCTGCTTGCCCAGCAAGGTACCCACGGCACGGCTGCCGTCTTCCTTGAGCAGCGATGTGGTCACGCGCAGGAAGTCGTCGCCCGTGCGCGCGAACACCGTGGCAACCGCTCCGGTTTCCGCCGTGAACTGGTCCATCACATCGAACTTTCCGTTGAGGACCTGCCCCGCGTGTGACAACACCGGACCCGTGTTGCCGTCGGCCACCGGGGCCTGATGCAGTGCAAATGTGCCGCTGAACCGTGCCTTGAACCCGCGGAAATCCCGCATGGCGTTACGGCGGGCGGCTTCGTCGTAGGCGCTGATGAGGCTGGATGCCGATTTCGCCGCCGTCGTCAATGTAGCGTCGCCCTGGGCACGTGCGTTGTGCCCCAGTTGCTGCGTGACATAGGCGAAGGAAGTCAGGAGCACCAGCGCCGTCGCGGCAAGGGCGCCACAGGCAAGTTTCCATGCCAGGGGCAGAGTGCCAAATGCTCTCATTTTTCTCCTCATGTCTCCGAATTTGTGGGTCGGCGCGCGTGCCGCAAATCGATGTCGGCGACCGGGCAGGCAAACGCTTGCGAGGGCAGGTTCAGCCCCCCCTTGAGTACCGCCCCGCCTCACGGCTTGAGCTTCGCCTCCAGCTCACGGATCCGCGCATCCCGCTGGCGCAACGCCGCCTCGTAGTTTGCCGCCTCCATCCGCACCGGAATATGCTGCGGACAATTGGCGTCCCAGGCCACGATGCGGAACAGGATCACCTGTTCGGCCCGGGCCCGGTAGCCCGAGGGCATGAGCGCCGTGAAAAGATTCGCGTCGTCGTCGGCGACCGCGGCCGTGCCCCAGATCTTGATCCTCCGGCGGTTCGCGTAGTCCATCAGGAACAGATGGGCCTTGGGGTTGTCGGCGAGGTTGCCCGTGGTGATGAACTGCCGGTTTCCGACGTAGTCCACCCAGCCCAGCGTCTGGTCGTCGATCACCCGAAGGAACCCGGCCGGCCCGCCCCGGTGCTGGATGTAGGGTTGGCCGGCGGCGTTGACGGTGGCCAGGTACACACTGGTCTGCTCGGCGATGAACCTGGCCAGATCGGGGGTGATGCGGGTCTCCCACGAGCCCTCCTGCTCCATGCGCGCATAGGAGCCGCGCGAACCCTTGCGTTCCTGGACGGCCTTGACCGACGGCGAGAAGGCAACGTCGCTGGCGTAGCGGTTGGCGGATTCCATGGGGCGGCCTACAAACCGAGTTCCGTCAATGACGCATGGTCGTCGGGCCGCCGGCCCAGGGGCCACCGCAGCTTGCGGTCGTCCACCGAGATGGCCAGGTCGTTGATGCTCGCAATGCGCTTTTGCATGAGGCCGTCGGCGTCGAATTCCCAGTTTTCGTTGCCATAGCTGCGGAACCAGGCACCCTGGTCGTCGTGCCATTCGTAGGCAAAACGCACGGCGATGCGGTTGCCATGGAAAGCCCAAAGCTCCTTGACCAGCCGGTAGTCCTGCTCGCGTTGCCACTTGCGGGCCAGGAAGGCCTGGATCTCTTCCCGACCACGGATGAACTCCGCGCGGTTGCGCCACTGGCTTTGTGGGGTGTAGGCCAGGGCAACCCGCGCCGGGTCGCGGGAGTTCCAGGCGTCTTCGGCGAGTCGGACTTTGAGCGCGGCCGTCTCCGGGATGAACGGCGGCAAGGGGGGTCGGGCAGGGGATATGGGAGCGGTCATGTTGAAAATCCTTGCGCAAAAGCGGATTGGATGGTCGGCACGGTAGCCCACCATCGGCTGCAATGGGCCACTCTATTCAATCTATCCGACGAATAGAATATGTTTTGATCTGAATTGACTATTTCGCTTTAAGGAATGATGTGGACCGGTTTCACCTGATCAACGTGTTCGTCGCCGTGGTGGACCACCAGGGCTTCGCCAGCGCCGCGCGTCGTCTGAACATGTCCCCGCCGGCCGTGACGCGCGCGATCAACGAGCTGGAAGCTCACCTGGGACTGCGCCTGCTGAGCCGGACCACGCGCACCGTGCGCGTCACCGAGGCGGGCGAGCGTTA
>JBGSNW010000518.1:0-3349 GCA_041739435.1 Burkholderiaceae bacterium | reverse complement strand
GACCATTTCAGTCAGTGCCTCGCCCTGCAAGCCGCGTGTTAGCGCACCCAGCGGAAAGACGCGCGACTGGTGTAGTTTTTCTGCGCGGAACTTGAGCATCTCCACCAGCCCAGGCTCGTCGAGTACGGGGTCGGTATCGGGCGGGCAAACCAGGCTGGTGATGCCGCCTGCCACGGCTGCAGCCAGCTCGCTTTCCAACATGCCCTCATGCTCATGGCCAGGCTCACGCAGGCGGGCAGACAAGTCAATCAAACCGGGGGCAACGATGCAGCCTGTCGCGTCAATCGTTTTGTTGGCTACAAAATCAGAAGCAACTTGGCCAATCGAGACGATGCGACCAGTGGCAATGGCGAGGTCACACACCGCGTCAAATTTTGATGCCGGGTCGATCACTCGACCATTCTTGATAACTATCTTCATTTCTTGGGTTCTCCTTCAAGCAGGGGCCGCGGATCTGGCTTTGCCAGGCCGCAGGCGCAGCGGCCCCCTCGGGGGGCAGCGAGCCACACGAAGTGGGGGAGCGTGGGGGCCACATTCATGCTTCATTCCCCGCAACGATGCTCATGACCGCCATGCGCACGGCTATGCCAAATGTGACTTGCGGCAAGATGACACTTTGCGTACCGTCCACCACGGCGGAGTCAATTTCAACCCCCCGGTTGATGGGGCCGGGGTGCATGACGATGGCGTCGGGCCTGGCCAGTTGCAGCTTTTCGGGGGTGAGGCCGTAGCTCTTGAAGAACTCCTGGCTGGACGGCAGCAGCGCGCCGCTCATGCGTTCGTTTTGCAGTCGCAGCATGATGATGACGTCGCACCCCTTGATGCCTTCTTCCAGTGTGTGGCACACCCGCACGCCCATGGGTGCCATGTCGGCGGGCACCAGCGTGCGCGGGCCCACCACGCGCACCTCGGCGCAGCCCAGGGTGGTCAGGGCGTGAATGTCCGACCGCGCCACCCGCGAGTGCAGCACGTCGCCCACAATGGCCACGGTGAGGTTGGAGAAATCCTTCTTGTAGTGCCGGATGGTGTACATGTCCAGCAGGCCCTGGGTCGGGTGGGCATGGCGGCCGTCGCCGGCGTTGATCACATGCACATGCGGCGCCACGTGCTGGGCAATCAGGTAGGGCGCACCACTTTCGCCGTGCCGCACGACAAACAGGTCGGCCGCCATGGCCGACAGGTTGGCAATGGTGTCGAGCAGCGATTCGCCCTTGCTGGCCGAGCTGCGCGCGATGTCCAGGTTGATCACGTCGGCCGACAGGCGCGTGGCCGCGATCTCGAAGGTGGTCCGGGTGCGCGTGCTGTTTTCAAAGAACAGGTTGAACACACTCTTGCCGCGCAGCAGCGGCACTTTCTTGACCTCGCGGTCGCTCACGCTGACAAAGTTGGCGGCGGTGTCGAGGATGTGGGTCAGGATGCTTTTGGGCAGGCCTTCGATCGACAGCAGGTGGATCAGTTCGCCATGCGAGTTGAGTTGGGGGTTGCGCTGTTGGAGCATGGTCAGACGGTTTCGATGCGAAAACTGAAGCGGCCGGCGTCGTCGCGCGCGAGGGCCAGCGCCTGTCCGGCGGGGATGTCGACATGCGCCGTGGCCAGTTGCGCCTCCACCGGCAGTTCGCGGCCGCCGCGGTCCACCAGCACCGCCAGTTGCACGCGGGCGGGGCGACCGTAATCGAACAGTTCATTGAGCGCGGCGCGGATGGTGCGGCCGGTGTAGAGCACGTCGTCCAGCAGCAGGATGTCAGCACCGTTGACGTCGAAGTCCAGCACGGTCTGCGCCGCCGACGCCGCCAGGCCGCGCCGGGAGAAGTCGTCCCGGTGCATGGCCGACGAGATGATGCCTGGTGCACCGGCGCGTTGCAGATCCGCCTGCAGCCGCTCGGCCAGCCAGGCGCCGCCGGATGCGATCCCGACCAGACGGGTTTGCGGCGAGACGATGGCCCGCACGCCGCGCAGCAATTCGCGGTACAGGGCTTCAGCGTCAAGACCCGTTGGGCCGGGCGGGGTCGTCATGGGAGATTCCTCAAAAACTGCTCCAGGATGATGCAGGCCGCCCCGGCATCGGCGTCACGCGCACCGGCTTCACGGGCGGCGGTGGTGCTGTACCGCTCGTCCACCTCGTACACGGGCAGCTTGAAGCGGCCCTGCAACTGACGCGCAAACTTGCGTGCACGCACGGTGTTTTCATGGGCGGCACCGTCGGGGTGAAACGGGACACCCACCACCAGCGCGTCGGGCTGCCATTCGCGGATGCGCGCTGCCACGCCTTCAAAGCGGGCTTCGCCTTCGGCACGCAGCGTGTCTTGTGGCTGGGCGCTGCGCAACAGCCGGTTGCCCACGGCAACGCCGGTGCGCTTCTGGCCAAAATCGAAAGCAAGAAAAGTCTGGAGGTGGACAGGAACGTCGGTCGCCGCAACCGTGCTCATGCATGCCCCCACGCTGGCCACTTCGTGTGCGGCGCTGCCCCCCCGGGGGGGTGAGCTTGCTTGGGAACGGCCCGGCGCTGCGCTCATGCATGCCCCGCTTCACGCGACAGCATCCAGGCCTCCAGGCCGAGCAGTTTCAAGGCACGGTCGTAGCGTTGTTCGACCGGGGTGTCAAAAATGACGGCCGGGTCGGCGTCCACGGTCAGCCAGCTGTTGTCGGCCAGCTCGGATTCGAGTTGGCCCTGGCCCCAGGCCGAATAACCCAGCGACACCAGCACGCGGCGGGGGCCGGCGCCGGTGGACAAGGCCTCCAGAACGTCTTTGGAGGTGGTCATTTCGAGCCCGCCAGGGATGGTCAGGGTGGCGGCATAGACCGGCTCCCTGGAATCCTGCCCCTGATCGGTGACAGGTGTCGTGAACGGCTCGTGCAATACAAAGCCGCGCTCGGTCTGGACCGGGCCCCCGTGAAACACCGGCATGGCGGACAGGTCGTCGCGCCGCAGGGGCAGTTCCACCTTGTCAAAAAGACCCTTGAGGTTGATGTCGGAGGGCTTGTTGATGACCAGGCCCAGGGCGCCCCGCGCGTTGTGCTCGCACAGGTAAACCACGCTGCGCGAAAACATCGCGTCCTCCAGACCCGGCATGGCGATCAGGAAATGATGGGTCAGGTTGATGGGAGCGGTATCCTCGGCCATGGTTCCATTTTAGCGACGATCATGTCCAAGCCATTCCAGACCGGACTGATGTGGTTCCGCCGCGACCTGCGCACCGACGACAATGCCGCCCTCCACCATGCGCTCACGCATTGCGCCCGGGTGCATTGCGTGTTTGTGTTCGACCGCGACATTCTGGACCCGCTGCCCCGCGCCGACCGGCGGGTGGAGTTCATCCGCGAATCGCTGGTGGCCCTGGACACGCGGCTG
>JBGSNW010000412.1:0-4031 GCA_041739435.1 Burkholderiaceae bacterium | reverse complement strand
CGGGTCAGCCGACCGTCGCGCTGCGCTCAATCCAGCACCGTGCGCCCCGGTTGCTGTGCCAGCCAGCGGTTGAAGCTCCGGGACGGATCGGGGCAGAGCGCTGGCGGCACCGGGAACAGTGCCGCCACGAGAAGTTCCTCGCGGCCGACCGGAAAGGCGGGATTGAGTGTGGCAGCGCCCGTCAGGCCGAGCGACTGGCGCAGTTCCAGATCGGCCAGCTTGCGGCCGTGCCGGATGTCGTCCACGCCCTGAACGGGCACGCCGGCCGTCTGTGCCAGGGCGGTCAGGTCGGGCAGTTCTTCCACGGGCTCCAGTTGCAGCCAGGCCACGTGGCCATCGCCGTCCATGCCCAGCACGCCAAACGGCTGGCCGATCACGATGTACTGCACCCAGCGCTTGGCCACCAGTTCGCGCAGCGCAGCGCCGACCGAGGGCACACGAAGCAGCGCGTTTTGCTGGGGCGACAGGGTGGCGCGCCAGGTCTGCGACATGCGCTGGTGGCCGTTTTCGAGCAGACGGTTGATCACTTCGATCAGATGGCGCGAGATGTCGGGCGTCTGCTTGGCCACAAACTGGTCGATCAGCCCCCGGTTGAACGCCTTGAGCGCCACCTGCTCATCGGCCTGGCCGGTCAGCAGCACGCGCATGCCAGGCCAGTCCACGAGTTCCCCCAATGCCTGCAACCCGTCCATGGACGGCATGGAATAGTCCACCACACAAACGCGGGTGATGGCGTAGCGGGCAGTTGAATCGGCCCAGTAGTGGAGGATTTGCGGAATGAGTGGCGTGCCGGATTCGCGCCAGCGGTCGATCAGTTGTTGCTGCGCCCAGGCATCCGCTTCCCACAGCGGGGGTTCCTGCTGCAACTGGTTGATGCATCCCTTGGGGTGCAGGTACAGGCTTACCGGCCAGGGCTTGGGCAGCACCAGTGCCAGCATTTCAAGATAGTCCACATCGTCGTCAAGGAAAACGATGCGGCCCGGGTACTGGCAAAGGGGAAAGCTCATGGTTCGGTAAAAAGGCTGGAGTTCTGTTGAACGGGGGTGCGGGTCAGGGGCAGATCGATCAGAAAGGCGGCTCCCGCTCCGGGCTCGGACAGCACGCGGATCGTGCCGCCCGCGCCTTGCACCACGCGCTTGCAAAACGCCAGGCCCAGGCCATGGCGGGTGCTGCGGTCGGTGGAGAAAAAGGGTTCGAAAATGCGGGCGCGCAAATGGGGCTCGATCCCCGGGCCCTGGTCGGCCACGACGATATGTCCACGGCCGCGTTCGACATGGACCTCGATGCTCAACTGCCCCGCCTGCATGGGGGCGCCGTTGGTGGCCAGGGCCTTGAGCGCGTTCTTGACCAGGTTGACGATCACCTGGAGAAACAGTTCGCGCGACCCGGTGAAGAGGAAGTCGCGGCGGACGCGCAACACCACGTTTTCGCGCTCGCGCGCGCTGCGGTAGGGGTAGGTGTGCACCACCTCGCGCACCACGTCGGCGGCCGAAACCTGCTCACGCTGCGCGTTGCGGTGGCCTGGCCGGGCATTGGCGATCTGCAGGTCGATCTGGTGGTTCATGTTGCGCACCAGCGCGTGCATGCGCTGGGCCAGTTTGTCCAGCCGCGCCTCGGACTCGCTGCCTGCATGGGTGCGGGCTTCACCGCGCAGGGCGTCGCCCACCAGGGCCATGGTGGCCAGCGGCGTGCGCAGTTCGTGGGCCATGATGCCGATGGTGGCCAGCGTGTTCTGCAGCTGTTCCTGCCGCCGGTTGGCCGACGAGATGCCCAGCACCAGCGCGCTGGCCCAGCAAAAGCCGATGACCACGAAGTTCACCGGGAAGGTCTTGTCGAGCAACGCCCCGGCTGCCGGGTCCACCAGCTCGAACAGCACCCATCCGACGGCCGTGCCGCTGACCACGCCCGCGGTGGCCACACGCCAGTCGGTCACGTGGTAGGAGATCAGGACCATGGCGCAATAACTGGCCAGCCACACCGGGTTGCCGTCGTTGCACAGGTACATCCAGCTGAAGAACACCGGCAACTGGACCCAGAACACCAGGGTGAAGATCAATACCGAGAGTCGGCGGGTCGGGTCGCGACTGACGGTGTCGGTCATCAACAGCAGCCCGAGCGACGCCATGACCCCGCGCAGATAGAAGTTTTCGTAGGGCTGGATCAGCCAGACGCCCCAGATCCAGCCAAACAGCAGATGCCCGACGAACGTCAGTCCACCCAGCCAGCGCAGGCGCGGTGGCGACGGGTGCAGGATGGGTGTGAGCGATGTGGTTGCCAGGCCAATCCGGGACGCCACGTACACAGCCACCCGCTCAACAAAAGAGAAGCGGTCGCCCCTGGGCACGTCGTTCAGCCTTGGAGTCAGCGTGGTGGGCACAGTATGTGTGGTTACGTTACGGAAAGTAAAGGCCTCGTGCTATTGTCCCGCTGACATTGCGAAACGTCGATGCAGACCCCTGTTAACTTTGACAGTCCCGACCTGGACAGCCTGCTCAGCGAGTGGGTGTCGGCGTTGCGTGAATTCGCCGTGGAGGCGTTGGTGGTGCTCGGCCCCGATCCGTTTGGCGCGCGGGCCGACCGGGAGGTGGTGGCAGTCCATCCCCCCTCGGCCGCCGTGGCCGCCCATGCGCTGGCCTGCAGCGATGACTTCGGGGCACCGTGGAGCGGCTCCGATGCACCGCTCGTGGCCTGGCAACATATCGCCAAATCGGAACCGGTGGGGCCCGGCAACTGGCGCAGACTCTGGTTGGCGCGCGGGTTTCAGACCGTGATCCGCGTCGAGTTCTCGTTGCCTGCCGGTCGGGCGTTCGAGTGTTTTCTGTTCAGTCCGCGCGAACTTCACGACCGGGCCGAGGCGGCGCCGCTGGTGTGGTCCACATTGAACATCTGGCCACTGGTGCGCCGCACCCTGGTGCAGGCCCGGGGTGTGCTGAGTTCACGTGAACGCGACTGCCTGGCCCATGCCTTCGCAGGCCTGACCGCCCGTGAAAGCGCCGAGTTGCTGGAGTGCACCGACCGCACCGTGAACTACCACCTGGCCAACGCCATGGCCAAGCTCAAGGTGGACAACAAGATGGCGGCGATTCAGCGCGCCTGCTGGCTCGGCGAACTTTGAAGAATGTCCTGCGCGCGCTGCTCATAGGCGGCGGCGATGTCCAGCAGTGCGCGCTCACCCTGCGGGCGCCCGATCAACTGCACCCCCATGGGCAGGCCTCTTGACGGCCCTGCGGCGCCAAACCCCGCCGGCACGCTGATGCAGGGCAACCCGGCGAAGGTGGCGTAAATCACCACCTCCATCCAGCGGTGGTAGGTGTCCATGGCCGTGTTGCCAATCTGTTGCGGCCAGCGCAGGTCGGCGTCAAACGGCCAGACCTGCGCCACCGGCAGGGCCAGCACGTCATGCCGCGCCAGCAGGGCGCACATCTGCTGGTAGAACACGCTGCGCTGGGTGCTGGCGGCCAGAAATTCGGTGGCCGCCAGGCCCTGGGCCTGCTCGTGCTCCCACAGCGCCTCGGGTTTGATGTGCGCGCGGTTCGCCGGGTTCAGTAAAAAGGGGGCGATACGCGAGGCCACCAGCACGCGGCGCCACACCCGCCAGGCCTCCCACACCTTTGCCGGGTCAAACGTGGGCGCCACTGCGTCGACCACGGCGCCGTCGCGGGCCAGTCGGTCCAGCGCAGCGCGGCACAACGGCAGGATGCCCTCTTCCATGGGCAGATGGCCCCCCAGGTCGCCCAACCAGCCGATGCGCAGGTTTTTGAGATCAAATTGGCCAATAGCCCCCGTCAATAGGTCATTGTTTGCTATCGATAAAGGACTATCCGGAGACCATCCCGCCTGAATGCCCAGCAGCCGTGCCACGTCCTGCACGGTGCGGCCTATCGGGCCTTCGGTGCCCAGTTGGGAAATCCACACCTCCTGCGCGGGCGCCATCGGCACGCGCCCCTGCGACGGGCGCAGACCGAACACGTGGTTCCAGCCCGCGGGGTTGCGCAGGCTGCCCATGAAGTCCGAGCCATCGGCCACCGGCA
>JBGSNW010000359.1:0-14099 GCA_041739435.1 Burkholderiaceae bacterium | reverse complement strand
TGCAGCCGGTCGGCCGTCGCGGATCGGTGAAGTGGCCGACCTCGATGCCGGCCACGTCGGTCAGGGCGCCCGCGTGGTCGAGAGCGGGTGCGGGGCGCCCGGTCGAAGGCGTGGTGATGGACGAGGCTGGCATGGCCAAGTCATTATCCATGCCCCCGCGTGCGCTCCCACATCCGTTGAACAGTGAATGCACATCAACGGCGGCATGGACCGAACCCGGGCTCTTCCGAGCTTGACAGGGTCATGGTCCTCAAGCTGAAGGGAATCATGCCGATATTCCGGCAATCAAACGGCCAGGACGTGCGCTACTCTCAGCGAGAAGGCCAGATATACAGGTTGCCATGTTTCTGAATACGATTCGATCCGCATCGATTGCCCAGCGCCTGGGACTGGGCTTTGGCAGCATGTTCGCGCTGCTCATTGCGGTGGCGATCACGGGGGGGCTGGCGATGCAAGGCATGGGCGGGCATTTGAAGCAAATTACGGAGGTGAACAACTTCAAAACCAGAATGGCCAACGACCTGATGAGCCACATCAGCGACATGGCCATCCAGGCACGCAATATCACCTTGTTCACCGACGTGGGCAAGATCGATGACCAAGTCAAGCTTATCGAAAGTACCCAAAAAGCGTATCTTGATGCAGAGGCGGTCTTGATAAAAAACATGGAGACCACCGGAGCCAATGAGGAAGAAAAAGCGCTTTTGACCGATATCCAGGCGTTCAGCAAAATAACCATTCCATTGTTTTCCGAAGCAGCCCAACAAGGCAGTGATGGTGACAATGTGTCTGCCGTCCTCACCCTGACCAACAAGGTGCAGCCCAAGGAAGTGGCGTGGCGCAAGAAGGTGGCGGAGTTGATCGCGCTGCAGGACAAGCTGTCCGGGGCGGCAACCGAATCCGCCAGCAACAGCCAGAAAAGGGCCTTGATGATGGCCTTTGTCCTGGTGATGGTCTCCGTGGCGTCAGGGGGACTGATTGCGCTGTGGATCACGCGCAGTGTCACCACACCGATCCAACGAGCGATGATGGTGGCGCAGCGTATTGCCGAAGGCGACCTGACCACCAACATTGAAGTCCATGCCCATGATGAAACCGGTCGTTTGCTGGACGCCATCCGTTCCATGCAAGACCGTCTTCGTGCTCTGGTGGGGGGCATCCTGCAGTCCGCGGATTCGATTCAAATGGCCAGTATTGAAGTTGCATCAGGCAACCTGGATCTCAGTCGACGGACCGAAGAAACGGCCAGCAATCTGCAGCACGCCGCTTCATCAATGGAGCAACTTGCCGGCGTCATCAAAAAGTCGACGGATCACGCCAAGCATGCCAATCAATTGGCCGATTTGGCCGCCGAGGTGGCAGCGCGGGGGGGTACGGTGGTGTCGCAAGTGGTTTCCACCATGGAAGACATCAGCGTCAGCTCCAAGAAGATTGCCGACATCATTGATGTGATCGACGGCATTGCCTTTCAAACCAACATCCTGGCCTTGAACGCGGCGGTCGAAGCGGCGCGTGCCGGCGAACAAGGGCGGGGCTTTGCGGTGGTGGCTGGCGAAGTACGAAATCTGGCGGGGCTTTCTGCTGGCGCGGCCAAGGAAATCAAGAGCTTGATCGACACGTCGGTCGAGAATGTGGAAGATGGCAGCCGCCTGGTGACGGATGCTGGCAAAGCCATGAAGGAAATCGTGGACTCGGTGCAGCGTGTCTCGGACATCATCGGTGAGATCACGACCGCCTCCCGGGATCAGTCGGAAGGCATCACGCAAATCACCCATTCCGTCACGCAGCTGGACACCATGACGCAGCAGAACGCGGCCTTGGTGGAACAGTCCGCGGCTTCAGCCGAGTCCCTGAAGGATCAGTCCAGTGTGCTGACCCGCATGATGGGGTCATTCAAATTGGAGCGTGACGCGACTTTCGCAAGTCGATCAGCCGGGCGGTAGCGGCGGGCTGCGAGTTTGTTGACGTACGTCAAGCGCACCGGGCCGGGGCTTTGCAACGCGGGTGAAAATACAAGCTAACATGGTGACGGTGCTTGACTTGTCGATTGGGCTTCGCGCCCAGAATTTCCCCATGCGTCTGGTGTTTGCTTTTTTTCTGTGTTTGGCGGTTGTCTTCCAGGGCAGCGTGGCCGCGCACGATTTCAAGCCCGTTTGTGCAATGGAACACCCCATGGGCGACGTCACCCCGGGAGCAGACATTTCCCTCGGTGATTGTTGCAACGATGCGCACATCGCTTCCGAGTCTGACCACCTCTGCAAAACCGGTCAGGCGTGCTGCGCGCCGTCTGTTTTTGCCGCGACACCGTTTCAGGAGCCCATGCCGGTTTCTGGTTCTCTCCGCCTTGTGCCGGCGACTGCATGGATGATGCTGTCGTTCGATCCCCTCGGCGTCTGGCGACCGCCCACCCGCGGCTGATTCCCGTTCAACCGTCCTCGGTTTTGAGTCACGCCCTGTGCGTGTGGCTCTGGGCCGTTGTTCGTGTGCGCTGCGGCTGTGCCGCTGCCCGCATACATCATCTGTTCGGACTCAGCGTATGCCTAATTTCCTGTCTTGTCGGACGCCCGTGCCAGCGTCGTTCTTTCTGTATGGGCGTCATCGAAAGGCCATGCCCCCCCGCATGATCGGCGTGATTTTGCTGGCGATCAGCTTTGGCGGCGTGGCGGCTGCGCAAACGCCACCCGTGTCGCCGCCGCTGACCTTGCAGGCGGCACTTGTTGAGGCGGAAAAACGCTCGCATGCGTTGCAAGCCCAGGACGCGGCCACCCAGTCGGCGCGTGAACTGGCCGTGGCGGCGGGGCGTTTACCGGACCCGATGTTGCGACTGTCGGTGGACAACCTGCCTGTCGATGGGCCGATGCGATTCAGTCTCACGCAGGATTTCATGACAATGCGGTCCGTGGGCGTGACGCAGACGCTCACGCGCGAGGACAAGCGGCGGGCCCGTAGCACACGTTTCGAGCGCGAAGGTGATGCGGCGCAAGCCATGCGCGTCATGCAACTGACCGCGTTGCAACGGCAAACGACGCTGGCCTGGTTCGACCGCCACTACCAGCAGCAAATGGTGGACCTGCTCACGCGCCAGCGTGATGAGGCGGCGCTGCAGATCGAGGCGACCGAGACGGCCTACCGTGCCGGGCGCGGATCACAGGCGGATGTGTTTGCCGCGCGGTCGGCGGTGGCGCGCATTGAAGACCGTGTCCGGGAAGCGCGTGACCGGCACGCCAATGCCGGCATCTCGCTGGCGCGCTGGGTGGGTGACGTGGCGTCTGGCCCGCTCGGAGAGGTGCCCGGGTTGACGCACACCCGCATGGCGGAGCACGTGCCGCAAAGCGGGCTTGACCAGATTCCCGACGTCGCCCTGATGGCCAGCAGGGAGGCAGTGGCCCTGGCCGAAGCCGAAGTCGCACGTCAGGAAAAAAACTCGGACTGGAGCGTGTCGTTCATGTACAGCCAGCGCGGTCCGGCGTTTTCCAACATGATCAACGTGGGGGTGTCGGTGCCCCTGCAATGGGATCAGAAGAACCGGCAGGAGCGCGAGCTGGCGGCCAAGCTCGCCAAGGCAGAGCAGGTGCGGGCTGAACGTGAAGAGGTGGTGCGCGAGCGCATGGCGCAAATGCAGCGCTGGCGCACCTCCTGGCAAAGCCGTCTGGCGCGCCTGGACGACTACGACAAGAACTTGATCCCGCTCGCCAGCGAGCGAACCCTTGCGGCACTGTCCGCCTACCGCGGCGGCAAGGCGCCTTTGTCGGCCGTGCTGGAAGCCCGGCGCATGGAGATTGACACCCGCGTCGAACGTTTGCGCATCGAAATGGAAACGGCTGCGTTATGGACGGAGCTGGAATTTCTGATGCCCGTCACCCTGTTGCAGGAGAAAACCCGATGAAAAGCAGAAACATTGTGATTGCATTGGTGGCCGCGGGTGTGGTGGGCGCTGCGGGATGGGGGCTGTATCGCCTGGGCATGCACCAGGGCATGGCCATGTCCCTCCAGGGGTCAGCCGGCGCGTTGACGGCGGCGGCGCGGCAGGCGCCCGCATCGGGCACGGTCGATCCTTCGACCTGGGGCATTCCGGAGGGGGTGGAGGCAACCCGGCGGCACATCGAGGAGGGCATCAAGGCCGGCGTGGTCGATCCGGTGACAGGGCGAAAAGTGCTCTACTACCACGACCCCATGGTGCCGGGCAAGAAGTTCGAGGCGCCAGGCAAGTCTCCGTTCATGGACATGATGCTGGTGCCGGCCTACGCCGGCAGCGAAGGCGCGGATGCCAGCACCGTCACGATCAGCTCGCGCATTCAGCAAAATCTTGGCGTGCGAACCGGCGAAGTGACCGAGGGAACACAGGCGTCGGAAGTCTCCGCGGTGGGGGCCATTGCATGGAACGAGCGTGACCAGGCGATCGTGCAGGCGCGCGCCATGGGTTATGTCGAAAAATTGCACGTCCGCGCGACGCTGGATCCTGTTGCCAAAGGACAGGCCCTGTTTGATATTTATGTGCCCGATTGGGTGGCCGTGCAGGAGGATTTTCTGTCAGTACGGCGCATGCAGGGGCCGGATCTCGCGCCATTGGTGGACGGCGCACGACAGCGCATGCGGCAGGCGGGCATGAGCGACGGGCAGATCGGGCGGGTGGAGCAGACGGGCGTTGTACAGGCGCGCATGACACTGACCTCGCCCATCAGCGGTGTGCTGGCCGAGTTGGCGGTACGTGAGGGCAGCACTGCCATGCCGGGCATGACACTGGCCCGCATCAACGGCCTTTCGACGGTCTGGGCCGAGGCGCAGGTGCCCGAAAGCCAGGCGGCCCGGATGCGCGTGGGAGCGCCAGTCCAGGCCCGCAGCCCGGCCTTGCCGGGCACCGTCTTTGAAGGACGGGTTCAAGCGCTGCTGCCGGAAGTCAATTCCGCGACCCGCACGCTGAAAGTCCGAATGGTGCTGCGCAACCCGGGGGGGAAACTGGTGCCAGGCATGTTCGTGCAGATGGTGTTGGGTGACACCACCCATACGAAGCGGTTATGGGTGCCAACCGAGGCCCTGATCGTGACTGGCAAACGGACGCTGGTGATGGTCGCAGAACAGGACGGCGCGTTCCGGCCCGTTGAAGTGGATGCCGGGCTGGAGGTCGGGGGTCGGACGGAAATTCGGCGCGGTTTGCAGGCCGGACAGAAAGTGGTTTTGTCGGGCCAGTTCCTCATCGATTCGGAAGCCGGGTTGAAAGGTGTCGAGGCGCGCCTGGGGCCGCAGGCATCGGTTGCGGGGGCCAGCAGCTATCGAACAACCGCGCGCGTCGAGGCGGTGAACGGCGATGTGCTGACCTTGTCCCACGGGGCTATTCCCGCGCTGAAGTGGCCTGCGATGACCATGGACTTCAAGCTGGCGCCAGGTCTGCAACAGGCATCATCGGGCGTTGGCCAGGAGGTCGAGATCGAGTTCCGCATGCAGGAGGGCGACGACCCGCAAATCGTGACGCTCCGGCGGATGGATGGCAAGGGGGCTGCCCGATGATTGCCGCAACCATCCGATGGTCCATTGCCAACCGTTTCCTCGTCCTGCTGGTCACCGTGATGGTGACCGCCTGGGGCGTGGTGTCGCTCGCTCGCACGCCGCTCGACGCACTGCCCGATCTGTCCGACGTGCAGGTCATCGTTCGCACCAGCTGGCCCGGGCAGGCCCCGCAGCTGGTGGAGGATCAGGTGACCTACCCCCTGACCACCACCATGTTGTCCGTGCCCGGCGCCAAGGTTGTGCGTGGGTATTCCTTTTTCGGCGACAGCTACGTCTATGTGCTGTTTGCGGACGGTACTGACCTGTATTGGGCGCGTTCGAGGGTGCTGGAATACCTCAGTCAGGTGCAGTCGCGCCTGCCTGCTGGCACCACGTCGGCCATCGGTCCCGATGCCACCGGCGTGGGCTGGATCTACCAGTACGCCCTGGTCGATCGGACGGGCCGGCAGGATCTCTCGCAGCTGCGGACCCTGCAGGACTGGTTTCTCAAGTTTGAACTGAAAACCGTGCTCGGTGTCGCCGAAGTGGCCACCATTGGCGGCATGGTGCGCCAATACCAGGTCGTGCTGGACCCGGACCAGCTGGCGGCCTACCGCATCCCTCACAACCGGGTGATCGAGGCACTGCGCCGGGCCAACCAGGAGGCCGGCGGGGCACTGCTCGAACTGGGCGAGGCCGAATACATGGTGCGCGCCACCGGCTACCTCAAGACACTGGACGATTTCCGCGCCATTCCGCTGATGACGACTGACGCCGGTGTGTCCGTGCGTCTGGGGGATGTGGCACGGGTGCAGATCGGCCCGGAGCTGCGGCGCGGCATTGGCGAGCTGGATGGTGCGGGCGAAGCGGTGGGCGGGGTGATCGTGATGCGTTCGGGCGAGAACGCGTTGACCACCATCCAGGCCGTCAAGGAGAAGCTGGCAGGCCTTCAGGGCAGCCTACCCGAGGGCGTCGAGATCGTGACGACCTACGACCGCTCCAGCCTGATCAAACGCGCCATCGAAAATCTCAGCCACAAACTGGTTGAAGAATTCATCGTGGTTGCCGTGGTCTGCGCCGTGTTTTTGTTTCATTTGCGTTCTGCATTGGTGGCCATCATCTCGCTGCCATTGGGCATTCTGATGGCCTTTATCGTCATGCACTGGCAGGGCGTGAACGCCAACATCATGTCGCTGGGGGGCATTGCGATTGCCGTCGGCGCCATGGTGGACGCCGCGGTGGTGATGATCGAGAACGCGCACAAGCATCTTGAGCGCTGGTCGCACGAACATCCCGGCGAAGCACTGGCGGGCCATGCGCGCTGGCAGGTGATCGGCAACGCCGCGGCCGAGGTCGGTCCGGCCTTGTTTTTCTCGCTGCTCATCATCACGCTGTCATTTGTGCCGGTGTTCACGCTGGAGGCGCAGGAGGGGCGGTTGTTCTCGCCATTGGCCTTTACCAAAACCTATGCAATGGCCGCCGCAGCCGGGCTGTCCGCCACCCTGATTCCGGTGCTCATGGGGTATCTGATCCGGGGGCATATCCCGGAGGAGCGGAAGAACCCGCTCAACCGGTGGCTGATCGCGGCCTATCGCCCGCTGCTGAACGGCGTGTTGCGCTTTCCCAAAAGCACCCTGGCCGTGTCGGTGGTGTTGCTGGTGCTGAGCCTGTGGCCCCTGCAACATGTCGGCAGCGAGTTCATGCCGCCGCTGGACGAAGGCGACCTGCTGTACATGCCGACGGCGCTTCCGGGGCTCTCCGCGGCCAAGGCGGCCGAACTGCTGCAGCAGACCGACCGCCTCATCAAAAGTGTGCCCGAGGTGTTGACCGTTTATGGCAAGGCCGGCCGTGCCGTGACGGCAACCGACCCGGCGCCGCTGGTGATGTTCGAGACCACCATCCAGTTCAAGCCGCGCGATGCCTGGCGACCGGGCATGACACCCGACAAACTGGTGGACGAGCTGGACAAGACTGTGCGCGTGCCGGGACTGACCAACATCTGGATCCCGCCGATCCGCAACCGCATCGACATGCTGGCCACGGGCATCAAGAGTCCGATAGGGGTGAAGGTGCTGGGGCCCGACCTTGCCGTCATCAACCGGCTCACCGGCGACATTGAGCGAGTGGTCAAGGCCGTGCCCGGCGTCACGAGTGCCTTCGCCGAACGTCTGGGCGGGGGGCGGTACATCGACGTGGACATCCAGCGGGAGCGGGCGTCGCGATACGGACTCAACATTGCGGACGTGCAGTCGGTGGTCAGCTCGGCCATCGGTGGCATGAACATCGGCGAAACCGTGGAAGGTTTGCAGCGTTTTCCGATCAATGTGCGGTATCCGCGCGAGATTCGCGATTCACTGGAAAAACTGCGTGAATTGCCGGTGGTCACGCCGCGCGGTCAACGCCTGGTCCTCGGTGACGTGGCCGATATCCGCATCGCCGACGGCCCTCCGATGCTGCGCAGCGAGAACGCGCGGCTGGCCGGCTTTGTTTATGTGGACCTGCGAGGCCGGGACCTGGGATCGGCGGTGCGCGAAATGCAGGATGCGGTCACCCGGCAGGTGAAATTGCCACCAGGTTATTCGGTGTCGTGGTCTGGCCAGTTCGAATTTCTTGAACGCGCCACAGCCAAGCTCCAACTCGTGGTGCCGTTCACGCTGTTGATCATCTTCGTCCTGCTGTACCTGACCTTCAAGCAGTTCGGTGAAGCGCTGTTGATCATGGCGACGCTTCCATTTGCGCTGATCGGGGGCATCTGGTTGCTGTATCTGCTTCGCTACAACCTGTCGGTGGCAGGCGTGGTCGGGTTCATTGCCCTGGCGGGCGTGGCGGCGGAGTTCGGCGTGATCATGTTGCTCTACCTGAAGCAGGCCTGGAACGAGCGGTTGCGGCAAAACCGGACGACCGAGGCCGACTTGCTTGACGCGATCCGGGAGGGAGCGGTGTTGCGCGTCCGTCCCAAGGCGATGACGGTGGCCGTGATTCTTGCGGGCCTGCTGCCCATCATGTGGGGCGGCGGCACCGGCAGCGAGGTGATGCAGCGCATTGCGGCCCCGATGGTGGGCGGCATGATCTCCGCGCCACTGCTGTCGATGTTCGTGATTCCGGCCGTCTACTACCTGATGCTGCGACCGAGGCCGGTTCGAGCGCGGCGGTTTCCGTTCTGGCGCAGAGGCGATTCGCCCGCTTGAGCACGGGCGGCTCGCCGCTGCTCCCGCGTCGTGGCCAAGCACGCCACGATCTACCTGATCACCGTCCGGATCGCTGACGGGGGCGGTTCGAACCGTGCGCCAGCGAACAGACGGCCCATCCGGCGGTGTTTACGCTGGCGCTGTTGGAGTGGTGAATGCGCCCCATGCCTTGTGGGTTCTGACGGCACATCGCTCGCTTCAAAGTCCGTAACTCATGGAGAAAATCCGCATGAAAAAACTCAATTCAATTTCCTTGATTCTTGCCGCCGTGCTGATGACCGGTTTGGCGGCCTGCTCGGCCACGCCAAAGCAGGAAAGTACCGGCCAATATCTGGACGACACGGCGATCACCACCAAGGTCAAGGCGGCGATCTTCAACGAGCCATCGTTGAAATCGGCCGAGATCAATGTCGAGACGTTCAAGGGCGCCGTTCAGTTGAGCGGCTTTGTCTCGTCGCAGGCCAGCATTGACCGTGCAGTGCTGCTGACCCGTGGTGTGGGCGGCGTCAACTCGGTCAAGAACGACATGCGCGTCAAGTAAGTGCGGATGTCGCAGGCTTTGCGCCACGCAATGGCCTGATTCGGTTGGCGGGGCGGTCGGACCATCAGACCAGCCCGCCTCAATTAATTTTCGGTCTCACTCCGAGGTATTTTTATGAAAATCATCAACACCATGGTGGTCAGCTCGCTGGCCATCGCAGTCACTTTGAGTCTGGGCGCCTGCGCCGGGATGTCGGCGCAGGACCAGAACACCGCTGTTGGTGCCGGTGTCGGCGCGGTGGGCGGTGCGGTGCTCACGGGCGGCAGCACGCTGGGCACGCTGGGTGGCGCTGCCATAGGCGGCGTCATCGGCAATCAGGTCGATACCAACCGCAAGTAGTCTGGTCTGCAATGGCTGCATGGAACGGGGTGTTGCGACGTATATACCCGTCCTTCAGCCCGCGAATTCGAAGGAAGCAAGTATGACAAACTATGTCAAGGGCATGATGGCCGGACTGATCGCCACCCTCGTTCTCTCCGCCCTGATGGTCGTGAAGGCGATGATGGGCGTGATGCCCGGACTTGATCTTCCGGCCATGATGGCGAGCATGATGGGCATGCCCGGAACGCCCATTGTGGGTTGGGTGGCGCACTTCATGATCGGCATCGTTTTGTACGGGGTGGCGATCGTGCTGTCGACCCCGCTGCTGCCGGGCGTCAGTCCAATCGCCCGTGGCGTGATCGTCGGTCTGTCGGGATGGCTGGTCATGATGCTGATGCTGATGCCGATGGCAGGCGTCGGCATGTTCGGCATGCATTTCGGCATCATGGCTCCGATGATGACGTTCGTGCTGCACCTGATCTTCGGTGCCGTGCTGGGTTGGTATTACGGACGGACGGTTCGGTCGGAACGATCCTCGGCCTGAGCAACGCCGGAAGTCGATGCCCTCTGGTGGGGCTTCAGCGATGGGGCGCAATTTCTTCGCTTCCGAGGCGGCTTGGGGTGCGTGCGCCATCTTGCGGCATTGCGCATGCCAATGGCACCAATTCGGGAACGTGACTCTACCGCTGGCAGTCGCTGCCGCGACAGCCCCGCCCCGGGGCTTCCCTGATGCGGCAGCGCACCATCGCCGGTAGCCTCGGGCGCCAAGGAGATTTCATGCGCCCGCACCACAAAGTCTGGCCCCAACGGTTGCCGCACGCCATTCAACCCCCCACCACGTCACTGTGGGACAACCTGGCCATCAGCGCACGCCGCTATCCGGACAAGGCGGCGCTGGTTTTCTTCGGACGGACATTCTCTTACGCCGAAGTGGTGGATAAGGCCGAGCGCCTGGCGGCCTGCCTGCATGCACTGGGGGTCCGCAAGGGCGACCGTGTCGTGCTCAACATGCAGAACTGCCCGCAACTGGTGATCGCGCACTTTGCCATCCTGCGGGCCAACGCTGTGGTGGTCCCGGTCAATCCGATGAACCGGATGGAAGAGCTCAAACACTACATCACCGATCCGGACGCCAGGGTGGCCATCACCACCGGCGACCTTGCCACGGAGCTGGCCGCCGCGAGCGACGCGCTCGAACCCGCCTTGCGGTTGCGGCACTTGATCGTCACGCAGTTCACCGACACCTTCGACGCCGATGTGAGCGGTGACGATGCCCCACCCGACGGCTGGCGTGACTGGTTGTTCACCCCTCACGCGCTGCCCACACTGGCTGCAGGGCAGGTGCTGGCCTGGGGTGATGCGCTGGAATGTACTGCGTCTCCCCCGGCACTGGACACCGGGCCGGCAAACCTCGCCATCCTGCCCTACACCAGCGGCACCACGGGCCTGCCCAAGGGGTGCATGCACACCCACGCCAGCATCATGCACAACGCCGTGGCCAGCGGTTACTGGGGCAACGCCACGTCCGGGAACATCACGCTGTGCGTGGTGCCCATGTTTCACATCACCGGCATGGTGAGCCTGATGCATGCCAACATCTTTGTCGGCGCGACGCTGGTCGTGATGCCGCGTTGGGATCGCGACCTGGCCGGGCGGCTGATTTCGCGCTGGCGGGTCACCCACTGGACCAACATCCCCACGATGGTCATTGACCTGCTGGGCAGTCCGAACTTGGAGCGGTACGACCTGTCCAGTCTCATCTACATCGGCGGTGGCGGCGCGGCCATGCCGCAGGCGGTGGCCCAGCGCCTGCTCGATCTGCTGGGCCTGCGCTATGTGGAGGGCTACGGGCTGACCGAAACCGCTGCTCCGTCGCACAGCAATCCGCCGGACCATCCGCGCCAGCAATGCCTGGGCATCCCGTTCGTGAGCGCCGATGCCCGCGTGGTGGACCCCGACACCCTGGTGGAGATGCCCGTGGGCGAGCAGGGCGAAATCATCATCCACGGGCCGATGGTGTTCAGCGGCTACTGGAAGCGGCCCGAGGCCACGGCAGCCGCGTTCATTGACTTCGAAGGGAAGCGGTATTTCCGTTCCGGCGACCTGGGCCGGGTGGACGAGGATGGCTATTTCTTCATGACCGACCGCCTGAAGCGCATGATCAATGCCAGCGGCTTCAAGGTCTGGCCGGCCGAGGTCGAGGCGCTCATGTTCCGCCATCCCGCCATCCAGGAAGCCTGCGTCATTTCAACCCAGGACAATTACCGCGGCGAATCCGTCAAGGCGGTGGTGGTGCTGCGTTCCAGCCATCGGGGGCAGGTCAGCGAGCAGGACATCGTGGCCTGGTGCCGCGACAACATGGCCGTGTACAAGGTGCCCCGTGTGGTGGAATTTGTCGAGGCCCTGCCCAAGAGCGGCAGCGGCAAAGTCATGTGGCGGAGTTTGCAGGAAGCCGAGCGTGCACGGTGACGGGCCGTATGAGTAACATTGCCGAATGAACCCATCTGACACGACCAGCGATTCGGGCGCTGACGGGCGGTCGCAACGCGACGATCTGGGAAAACCGCTGGCGGGCTGGCGCCTGCGCCTGTACACCATCATCTTTGAGGCCGATACGCGGGCGGGACGCCAGTTTGACCAGATCCTGATCGGGATGATTCTGCTCAGTGTCGCGGTGGTGCTGGCCGACAGCGTTCAGTCGCTGAACGAGCGCATGCACCGTGTGTTCGCTGTCATGGAATGGGCGTTCACGCTGCTGTTCACGCTGGAATATGTTGCGCGCCTCAGTTGTGTGCGGCATCCGTGGCGTTACGCGACCAGTTTTTTCGGGGTCGTGGACCTTGTTGCCATTTTGCCGACCTACCTCGCACTTTTGTTCCCGGAGCTTCATGCGCTGATCGACGTGCGCGTCCTGCGCCTGCTGCGTGTTTTCCGGGTGTTCAAGCTGGTGGCGTATGTCACCGAATACCAGCAGCTCGGCCGCGCCCTGGTCGCAAGTCGGCGCAAAATTCTGGTGTTCCTGTCCGCCGTGCTGATGTTCGTGCTGGTCATGGGCACCCTGATGTACGTGGTGGAAGGCCCGGCGAATGGCTTCACCAGTGTCCCCACCGCGGTGTACTGGGCGATCACCACCATGACCACCGTGGGCTTTGGCGACATCACGCCCAAGACCGATATCGGGCGCCTGATCTCTTCATTGATGATGCTGGTGGGCTGGGGCACCCTGGCCGTGCCCACGGGCATCGTCACCGCCGAAATGACCGCGCATCGCATGCACAGGCCGCCAACCACACGCACCTGTCACGAATGCCTGACCGAAGGGCACGCGCCCGACGCCAGGTTCTGCATGCATTGTGGTGCACGCCTGACGCGCTATCACACGGAGAT
Source organism: Burkholderiaceae bacterium (assembly GCA_041739435.1). GTDB lineage: Bacteria > Pseudomonadota > Gammaproteobacteria > Burkholderiales > Burkholderiaceae_C > PHCI01. The sequence continues at coordinate 1,178 of JBGSNW010000359.1, read as the reverse complement.
CCCACCTCCCACCTGAGATGCCGGGGCGCGCACGCAGCGGTGCACGTTCGGTACCGGCTTTCCTTCCCTGTTCACCCTTTTCCCATCCACCCCTTTACAGCACACGGAGAAATCATGTTTGAAACGGCGATTGCGGGCAGTCTGCCCAAACCCGACTGGCTTGCCGAAACCCAGAAACTCTGGCCGCAATGGAAGGCCGAAGGCGCGGCCTTGCAGCAGGCCAAGGCCGATGCCACCCTGCTGTGGATCAAGGCCCAGGAAGACGCCGGGCTGGACATCGTGGGGGACGGCGAGCAGTCGCGCCAGCATTTTGTGCATGGCTTTCTGGAGCAGGTGGAGGGCATCGACTTTGATCACAAGGTCAAAATGGGCATTCGCGACAACCGCTACGACGCGATGGTGCCGCAGGTTGTGGCCCCGCTGCGCCTGAAAGGCCGTGTGCATGCATTCGAGGCGCAACTTGCCCGTGCCCACACGAAGAAAAAGCTCAAGTTCACCCTGCCCGGCCCCATGACCATCGTGGACACCGTGGCCGACCGCTTCTATGGTGACCGCGTGAAAATGGCCATGGCGTTCGCCGAACTGCTCAACCAGGAGGCGCTGGCGCTGCAGGCCGACGGCGTGGACATCATCCAGTTTGACGAACCCGCCTTCAACGTCTACATGAAGGACGCCGCCGACTGGGGTGTGAAAGCGCTGGAACGGGCGGCGCAGGGCCTGACCTGCACCACCGCCGTGCACATTTGTTATGGCTACGGCATCGAGGCCAACGACAACTGGAAAAAAACCCTGGGCGAGGAGTGGCGGCAGTACGAACAGGTGTTCCCCGCGCTGGCCCGAAGCAGCATCCAGCAGGTGAGCCTGGAGTGTTATCACTCGCACGTGCCACCCGAGATGATGAAGCTGCTGGACGGCAAGGACGTCATGGTGGGTGTGATCGATGTCGCCAGCGACGTGGTTGAAACGCCCGAACAGGTGGCCGACACCATCGGCCGGGCGCTGCAGTTCGTGCCAAAGCACCGGCTGTTTCCCTGCACCAATTGTGGCCTGGCCCCCATGAACCGCGAAGTGGCGCTGCGCAAGCTCGAAGCCCTGGCCGCCGGGGCGGCGCTGGCCCGAACGCGGCACGGTGCTGGAACAGCAGTGTGAGCGCCGCGCCGGGCCGTTCCCAAGCAAGC
>JBGSNW010000316.1:0-14462 GCA_041739435.1 Burkholderiaceae bacterium | reverse complement strand
GTGGTGGCGGCCCGGCGGTTGCGGCGGCTCCACGCGCTGCCGATTGTGGCGATGGAGCCGGCCATCAAGCCGGCCACGCGGGTGACGCGGTCCGGGGTGGTGCTGGTGCTGGCCACCACCAACACGATTCAAAGCCCCGCTGTCGCGCAACTGTGCAGCACCTATGGCGAGGGGGTGCGCATCATCCTGCAGCCGTGCCCCGGGCTGGCCGACCGCGTGGAGCGGGGCGCGTTTGATGACGTTGCAACCGGGCGTCTGCTGGAACAGTTCATCCGCCCGGGCCTCGACGCTGGGGCGGACACGATCGTGCTGGGCTGCACCCACTACGCTTTTCTGGCCCGTCAGATCTCAAAGCTTGCCGGGGCGTCGGTGGCCGTCCTGGAGCCCTCGGCCGCCATCGCACGCCAGCTGGTGCGCCGACTGCCGCCCTCACCGGCAGCGGTGGGCCCGACCGGCAGTACAAGCTTCTACACCACGGGTTCCGTCCCGGAACTGCGCAATTTCCTTGAGGCGATCGGGGAGCGTGCCGAGTGTGTGCACCCGTTGCCGATTCACGCTTCAAAGATTTCCAGGGGCGCCCATGGCAACAGAACCAATCAGTTAAGCTGATGGCGTTCACCCCAGGAGCCCGTCTTGAAAATTCTGCCCATCCTTTTCACCACCGCCGCCCTGGCTTCGGGTTTGGCCGGCTGCTCCATGCAGCAGCTTTATGGAACAGGCCAGGCCTGGCAACGCAACGAATGCAACAAGATCGTCGACACGCAGGAGCGCAACCGCTGCGCCGCGAGCACGCAGACGTCTTATGAAGATTACAAACGCCAGTCGGACGGCGTCAAGGCGGCAAAATAGGCAATACCCCCACGGGGCTTCAAGATTTTTTGCTATCTTGAACATAGCGCACAGGCCAGGGATCGCCTTGGGTTCAGGCGCCGGTTCCAGGGTCGTTCCAATACACGGCGGCAGGGCCAGGCCAAGAGTGAAATAATGGGCGTATTGTCCGCAACCACCCCCTGGAGCAACCCATGAGCGACCCGCAACAACGCATTGATGCACTGGTGAAATCCAACGACGTGCTGCTGTTCATGAAAGGCAACGCCAGCTTTCCGATGTGCGGCTTTTCGGGCCGCGCGATCCAGATTTTGAAGGCCTGCGGGGTTGACCCCAAAGCCCTGAAAACCGTGAACGTGCTGGAGGACGAAGAAATCCGCCAGGGCATCAAGGAATACAGCAACTGGCCCACCATTCCACAGTTGTATGTGAAGGGTGAGTTCGTTGGTGGCTCGGACATCATGATGGAGATGTACGAGTCGGGCGAACTGCTGCAGGTGCTGGGCACCCAGGCCAGCTGAACAGAGGCGCGCCGAGCCCGCGGCGGATGCGCCACCCCGTCCCCGCAAACCGCCCCTGGGCGGTTTTTTTCGTCAATCGCGACAACTTGTACCCGATTCCCGCGCTTTTCCCGTCTTGAGAGCGGGCATGTGTTGTGCTTGAATGAAACTGTTGATGCAATGAAGTTGTTCTCTTCGCAAGGAGTGTTCGATGGAATCCCGCAGTCTTGTTGCCCAAACCCTGGCCTTTCAGTTGCCTGTGGCGCAGGTCCGCAACGTCTACAGCACGCAGGACGTGGAGCGTCGGCTCGCCAAGCTGCCCGAAAGGGAGTACGAAAACCTGCGCAGCACCTACCAGCGCATGCTGGAGCGCGGGCCTGAGCGCTTTCAGGTCAAGCCCAGCGGGGTGCCGACCATGGCCGCGCTGTACGACGAGTTGCCCAATTTCACCGACGCGCTGGACGACGTGAAGCGCCATCTGGCACTGGCGCAGGACAGCCGCGACGGGCTGGAAGTGACCCCGATGCTGCTGCTCGGAGCCCCCGGCATCGGCAAGACCCACTTCGCCAGAAAGCTCGCCGAGCTGCTGGGCACGGGCATGAGCCTGGTGCCCATGAGTTCCATGACCGCCGGCTGGCTGCTGTCGGGCTCGTCATCGCAGTGGAAGGGTGCCCGGCCGGGCAAGGTGTTCGAGGCGCTGGTGGACGGCCAGTACGCCAATCCGGTGATCGTGGTGGACGAGATCGACAAGGCCAGCAGCGATGCCCAGTACGACCCGCTGGGCGCGCTCTACAGCCTGCTGGAGCACGACACCGCGCAGACCTTCACCGACGAGTTTGCCGAGGTGGCCATCGACGCCAGCCAGGTGATCTGGATCACCACCGCCAATGACGCGCGCGGCATCCCCGAGCCCATCCTGAACCGCATGAACGTGTTCGAAATCGAGGCGCCCTCGCATGAGGCGGCCTTGCAGATCGCCCGCAACCTCTACCAGTCCATCCGGGCCGAACACGACTGGGGCCGCCTTTTTTCACCCGAGCCGGGTGACGATGTGCTGGAGCAGCTGGCGGCCCTGGCACCACGCGAGATGCGCCGGGCGCTGATGACGGCGTTTGGCAACGCACGGCTGGCCCGGCGCGACGAGATTGCGCCCGACGACATGCCGCGCGCCAGCACGGCCAAGTCCCGCATGGGCTTTGTGCAATAGCGCAACGGCCTGGTCAGCCCTGAAATTCCCAGTGGCGGCGCGCCGCCTGCACCGCATTGGGGTATGCGGGGCGGCCACGGCTGCCGTTGTAGCGGCCCAGCGCCATGTACAGGTCGCCACGCTCGCGGTCCAGGTAATGGCGCAGGATCACGCAGCCAAAACGCAGGTTGGTCTGCATGTGAAACAGCCGGGCGGCGTCGCCGTCGCCGAGCACGCGGGTCCAGAACGGCATGACCTGCATGTAGCCGCGCGCCCCCACCCGGCTCACTGCGTATTTGCGGAAGGCGCTTTCCACCTGGATCAGCCCCAGCACCAGCGGTGTTTCCAGCCCCGCGCGGCGGCTTTCGTACCAGACGGTCTGCAGGAACTCCTTGCGGGTCTGCCAGTCGGGTTTGCGCTTGCGCAGGCGTTCGCTCGCGGCCCCCAGCCAGCGCAGGTACGCCAGGCGGGACTCGGTGTCGCCGAATTCGGGAACAGGCGGCGCCTGGTTGGCGATGGCCGAACTGAGCGCGGTGCGCACCGAGTCCACCAGCGGCTCCTCCACCTGGCCGCCGGCCTGCGAATGCTCTGCAAACGAGAGCAAAGAAAGACCAGCTGGCAGGGACCAGAGGCACTTTCTTCTGGAAAATGACCCCGGAACCTGTGTCATGCCGCCAACCGACCCCTGACAAAGGCCAACGCCTCCGCCACCGGCACCTGCGTGGCCGCGGCGTCGCGCCGGTGCTGGTATTCGACGTGGCCTTCTTTGAGGCCACGGTCGCCGATGGTGACGCGGTGCGGCACGCCGATGAGCTCCCAGTCGGCAAACATGGCGCCGGGGCGTTCGCCGCGGTCGTCCAGGATCACGTCCACACCCGCGGCCCGCAATTCGGCGTACAGGTTTTCGGCGGCGGCTTTCACGTCGGCGCTGCGGTCCATGCCGATGGGGCAGACCACCACGGTGAACGGCGCAATGGCGTCGGGCCAGATGATGCCGCGCGCATCATGGTTCTGTTCAATCGCGGCGGCGGGCAGCCGCGTGATGCCAATGCCGTAGCAGCCCATTTCCATGCACTGGGGCTTGCCGTTTTCGTCGAGGAAGGTGGCGTTCATGGCCTGGCTGTATTTGGTGCCGAGGTAGAACACGTGGCCCACTTCAATGCCGCGCTCAATGGCCAGCACGCCCTTGCCGTCGGGCGAGAGGTCGCCTTCGACCACGTTGCGCAGGTCGGCCACCAGCGAAGGTTCGGGCAGGTCGCGGCCCCAGTTCACGCCGGTGAAGTGAAAGCCGGCGTCGTTGGCGCCACACACCCAGTCGGCCAAAACGGCCACGTCGCGGTCGGCCACGATATTCACCGGCTTTTTCAGTCCGATGGGGCCGAGGTAACCGGGCTTGGTGCCAAAGTGGTCTTCGATTTCGGCCACGGTGGCAAAGCGGTAGCCGGCGTCCAACCCCGGCAGCTTGCCGACCTTGACCTCGTTCATGTCATGGTCGCCGCGCAACAGCAGCAGCCAGATCCGGGTCTTGGCGATTTCGCCGTGGGCGTTGAGTTCGTCGGTGGCCAGCACCAGCGATTTGACGGTGCGCGCCAGCGGCAGCTGCAGCAGCTCGGCCACGTCGGCACAGGTACTTTTGCCGGGCGTGGGGGTCTTTTCCATCGCCTGACCGGGCGCGGGGCGGGGCCCGGCGGGTGCCAGGGCTTCGGCTTTTTCCATGTTGGCCGCGTAGTCGCTGGCGGGGCAGTAGACGATGGCGTCCTCGCCGGTGGCGGCGATCACCTGGAATTCTTCGCTGAGGTCGCCGCCAATGGCGCCGCTGTCGGCCGCCACGGCACGGTAGCGCAGGCCAAAGCGGTCAAAAATCTTGCGGTAGGCCCCGGCCATGACCTGGTAGCTGGCCTTGGCGGCGGCCATGTCGCGGTCAAAGCTGTAGGCGTCCTTCATGATGAACTCGCGGCTGCGCATGACGCCAAAGCGGGGCCGCCGCTCGTCGCGGAACTTGGTCTGGATATGGTAGAAATTCTTGGGCAGCTGCTTGTAGCTGCGCAGTTCCTGGCGGGCGATGTCGGTCACCACTTCTTCGCTGGTGGGCTGGATGATGAAGTCGCGGTCGTGCCGGTCTTTCACGCGCAGCAGCTCGGGCCCCATCTTGTCCCAGCGGCCGGTTTCCTGCCACAGCTCGGCGGGCTGCACCACGGGCATCAGCAGCTCCACGGCGCCGGCGCGGTTCATTTCTTCGCGCACGATGGCCTCGACCTTGCGGACCACGCGCAGCCCCATGGGCATGTAGCTGTAGATGCCGGCGCCGAGCTTCTTGACCAGCCCCGCGCGCATCATGAGCTGGTGGCTCACCACCTCGGCGTCGGCCGGGGCTTCCTTCAGGGTGGAGATGAAAAATTGGGTGGCTTTCATGCGACTCCGGTGTGTGCAGACAGGGCCTGACCCCTTGCCGCACAGTCGGGGCTGTGCATAATGGAATCAGTTCAAAATTTGGGGTTTGATTATGCTCGACCGCGAAGGCTTCAGGCCCAACGTCGGCATCATCCTGCTCAACCAGAGAAACCAGGTGTTCTGGGGCAAGCGCATCCGGACCCACAGCTGGCAGTTTCCGCAGGGGGGCATTGACCGGGGCGAGACCCCCGAGCAAGCCATGTTCCGCGAGCTGCACGAAGAAGTGGGGCTCCAGCCGGACCATGTGCGCATCGTGGCCCGCACCCGCGACTGGTTGCGCTACGAGGTGCCAGACCGGTACATCCGGCGCGATGCGCGCGGTTTCTACAAAGGTCAAAAGCAGATCTGGTATTTGCTGCAACTGGTCGGGCACGACTGGAATCTCAACCTGCGCGCCACCGACCACCCTGAGTTCGACGCCTGGCGCTGGAACGACTACTGGGTTCCGCTGGACGTGGTGGTCGAGTTCAAGCGCGGTGTCTACGAAATGGCCCTGACCGAACTGGCCCGCTACCTGCCCCGCACCGACCACCGCAACCGCTACCTGCGCGGGGGGGTCCGCACCCGAGAGCAGGAGTACGCCGCTCAGGGCGTGCCACCCCGCACCCATGACAACCTCGTTTCGCACGGCCACGCGGTTCACGCCATGGTCATGGAACTGCCCCCCGGGGCAACTTTCGAGCCCGACCCGCACACCAACGAGGGCCACCCCAACCCCGAAGGAACGCATGCTTCTCCGTAGATTTGTACTGGCTGCGCTGCTGACATGCGCCGCCGGCCTGGGGCTGGCGCAGTCCGAAAAATCCCCTTCAGACAAAAACAGGGAATCCCCGCCACCGCCTCCACCCGCGTTCAGCACCCAGGGGCTGCTGGAGATCGAGGTGTCGCGCAGTTCAGGCCTGAAATACGGCGTGGACCCGTCCACCGTGAGCATCGGGCCGGACGGTGTGGTTCGTTACGTGGTGGTCGCCACCAGCGCGAGCGGCGCTTCCAACGTCATCTACGAAGGCATCCGCTGCACCACGGCCGAATACCGCGTTTACGCGCGCCACAACCCCTCAACCGGCTGGACCCAGGTGACGTCGCAAGCCTGGCGTTCTCTGTACGCCACCAACCAATCGCGCCACACGCTGGCGATTGCCCGGGGTGGCGCTTGTGACGCCGCGGCACCGCGCATGACGGTGACTGAAATCGTCCGCGCCCTGCGTGAAACACCGATCAAAAATTACGAATGATCGACTGTTGCCGCGCCACGTCGACGCGGAACTACCTGGACAGCACCAGATTGTCCCGGTGCACCATCTCGGGCTCGGCGGCATAACCGAGCAGGGCTTCAAACTCGCTGGAGGGCTTGCGACACAGCAGTCGGGCTTCGGCACTGGCGTAATTGGCCAGGCCACGCCCGATCTCGACGCCCTGCGGGTCGCGCACGGCAATCACGTCGCCACGCGAAAATTCCCCCTCAACCGCCGTCATGCCGATGGGCAGCAGGCTTTTGCCCGACTCACGCAGCTTCGCCGCCGCGCCCGCGTCCACCACCACGGCACCACGCAGTTGCAGGTGGTCGGCCATCCATTGCTTGCGCGCCTGCAGCTTCTGGGTTTGCGCCACCAGCAAGGTGCCGATGGCTTCACCGGCCGCCAGGCGGACCAGCACGTCGGGTTCACGGCCCCAGGCGATCACGGTCGAAGCGCCGGACCGGGCAGCCCGCCGGGCCGCCAGAATTTTGGTCAGCATGCCGCCGCGGCCCAGGCTGGAGCCCGCGCCACCGGCCATGGCCTCCAGCACAGGATCGCCCGCCTTGGCCTCGTGCACGAAGCTGGCGTTGGCATCCTTGCGGGGATCGGCGGTGTACAGGCCTTTCTGGTCGGTCAGGATGACCAATAAATCGGCCTCCACCAAGTTGGCCACCAGCGCGCCCAGGGTGTCGTTGTCGCCAAACTTGATTTCGTCGTTGACCACGGTGTCGTTTTCGTTGATCACCGGCACCACGCCCAGCTTGAGCAGCGTGAGCAGCGTCGAGCGCGCATTGAGGTAGCGCTCGCGGTCGGCCAGATCGGCGTGCGTGAGCAGCACCTGCGCGCTGCCCAGGGCGTGCTCGCGCAGTTTGCTTTCGTACATCTGCGCCAGGCCCATCTGGCCCACGGCCGCGGCGGCCTGTAGTTCGTTGATTTCGTGTGGGCGATTGCTCCAGCCCAGGCGCTTCATGCCCTCGGCGATGGCCCCGCTGGACACCATGATGACCTCGCGGCCCTGACGCACCAGCGCCGACAGCTGGCGGCACCATTCGCCAATGGCCACCGGGTCCAGCCCGCGGCCCTCGTTGGTCACCAGGCTGGAGCCCACCTTGACCACGATGCGCCGGGCGTCGTGCAGCACAAGGGAACCAGTTTTATGAGTCATTTTGGCCTTTAGCCCCCGCCAAATGGTCTTTGTTTGCTACTTAATCAGGATTTTTCAAGTCATTTGCCTGCGCTGTCGTCGAACCGGGGGTCGACGTCCACTGCGGGCTGCTCCGCCACCTGTTGCGCCTGCACGTGCTGGAAAACCGCCTTGATCAGCGGCTCGCAGCCTTCACGCGTGAGCGCCGAGATTTCGAACACCGGGCCCTTGAAGCGAAAACGCTTGACGAAATCCTTGACGCGCGCCGTGCGTTCGTCAGCGGGAACCATGTCCAGCTTGTTGAGCACCAGCCAGCGCGGCTTGCGGAACAGGGCTTCATCGTATTTCTTGAGTTCACCGACGATGGCCCTGGCCTGCGCCACCGGGTCCACGCTGTCGTCAAACGGCGCCAGGTCCACGATGTGCAGCAGCAGCCGCGTGCGCTGGAGGTGACGCAGAAACAGATGCCCGAGCCCTGCGCCCTCGGCGGCCCCTTCGATCAGGCCGGGCAGGTCGGCCACCACAAAACTCTGCTCCGGCCCGACGCGCACCACGCCCAGGTTGGGGTGCAGGGTGGTGAACGGGTAATCGGCAATGCGGGGCCGGGCATTGGAGATGGCGGTGATCAGGGTGGACTTTCCCGCGTTGGGCATGCCCAGCAGGCCCACATCGGCCAGCACCTTCAGTTCCAGCTTGAGGCTTTTCTTTTCACCCGGCCAGCCGGGTGTTTTCTGGCGCGGCGCGCGGTTGATGGCGCTCTTGAAGCGCAGGTTGCCAAAACCACCGTCGCCGCCCTTGGCGATGGTGATGACCTCGCCCGGCGTCAGCAGTTCGTACAACACATCCCCGGTTTCGGCGTCGCTGATGATGGTCCCCACGGGCATCTTCAGGGTGATGTCGTCGCCCGCGGCGCCAAACATGTCGGAGCCCATGCCGTGCTGTCCGCGCCGGGCTTCATGACGCCGTGCAAACCGGAAATCGACCAGCGTGTTCAGGTTGGGATCGGCCACGGCGAACACATGCCCGCCGCGCCCCCCGTCACCGCCGTTGGGGCCGCCGAATTCCTTGTACTTCTCGTGCCGGAACGAGACGCAGCCGTTCCCGCCATCGCCCGCGGCAATGTCAATGAAGGCTTCGTCTACAAATTTCATGGGGCAATTCTAGGCGCCGGACCAACAAAAAAGCCCTGCGAAAACTCCGCAGGGCTTTCCGTGCCGGAGAGCCTGAAGGCTCAAGCCGGGGTCACGTTCACAGTGTGCTTGCTCAGGGCGCCCTTGACGGCAAACGACACCTGGCCGTCCACCAGCGCGAACAGGGTGTGGTCCTTGCCCACGCCGACGTTGACGCCGGGATGGAATTTGGTGCCACGCTGGCGCACGATGATCGAACCGGCGCTGATCTGTTCACCGCCAAACGCTTTCACGCCGAGCATCTTGGGCTTGGAATCGCGCCCGTTTCGCGTAGAGCCGCCGCCTTTTTTCTGTGCCATTTCTGTTGCCCCTTATGCAGCAATAGAAGCGATCTGCAGTTCGGTGAACTGCTGACGATGCCCCTGGCGTTTCTGATAGTGCTTGCGACGGCGCATCTTGAAAATGCGAACCTTGTCGTGCTTGCCGTGCGCCACAACCGTGGCTTTGACCGTTGCACCGGACACCAAGGGCGTACCCACCTTCAGTTCGGCGCCGTTTCCGACGGCCAGAACCTGGTCGAGCACAATCTCTTGGCCTACGTCCGCAGCAATCTGTTCTACTTTAATTTTTTCGCCAGCAGCAACACGATACTGTTTGCCACCGGTTTTTATGACCGCGTACATGATGACCTCTTGATATGAAGCTCCGCAGACGGATTTCCGCAGAGCCTTTGATTGTAGCACGGTTTGCAACCACTAACATGACCAAGCCACTGGGGCCGCTCGGCGCCCGGAACGACACGCCTGATCGTGGCCGGTTCGCTTTCCGTTCGTTTCTATAATTGAGCGAGTCACCGATCAGAGCCCACCTGTTTTGTCTGCCCATTCCTCCAGTACCGCCGCGACACTTGCGCTTGTCGCCCACGACATGCTTGAGGTCGACGCCATCATTGCCCGGCGGCTCGATTCCGGGGTCCCGCTGGTGGCCGAGGTCTCGCGCTACATCATTGCGGCCGGCGGCAAACGATTGCGCCCTGCCCTGTTGCTGCTGACCTGCGGCGCACTGGGGTACACCGATGCGCAGCGCTTCAATCTCGCCGCCGTGGTCGAATTCATTCACACCGCCACGCTGCTGCACGACGACGTGGTGGACGAATCCACCCTGCGCCGTGGCCGCGCCACCGCCAACGAAACATTCGGCAACCCGGCCAGTGTGCTGGTGGGTGATTTTTTGTATTCGCGCGCTTTCCAGATGATGGTGCAGGCGGGAGACATGCGTGTCATGGAAATCCTGGCCGAAGCCACCAACGTGATCGCCGAGGGCGAAGTGCTCCAGCTCATCAACATGCACGACGCGACGCTGGACGAAACGGATTACCTGCGCGTGATTCGCTCCAAGACCGCCAAGCTGTTCGAGGCGAGCTCCCGCCTGGGCGCCGTGCTGGCCGGCAGCCCGCCCGCGCTCGAGCAGGCCTGCGCGGATTACGGCCAAGCGTTGGGAACGGCTTTCCAGGTCATCGACGACGTCCTGGACTACGACGGCGATCCCGAAGAAATGGGGAAAAATCTTGGCGATGACCTGCGCGAGGGCAAGGTCACGCTACCCCTGATCATTGCCATGCAGCGCGGCACGGCCGAGCAGGCCTCGCTGGTGCGCAATGCCATCAAAAATGGATCGGTCGATGCATTGCCCGACATTGCAATCATCGTCAGAGAAACTGGCGCACTGGAGGCCACGCGCGAGGCCGCCGCATCGCAGGCTCGTCGCGCCATGGACTGCGCGCGCTCACTGCCCCCCAATAGGCACACGGACGGTTTGCTACAATTGGCGGCTCAGCTGCTTGAGCGGCGTTCCTGATCCCTCGCGGACCGGCTGAACGCCTCCATCGGGGTGTAGCTTAGCCTGGTAGAGCGCTACGTTCGGGACGTAGAGGCCGGAGGTTCGAATCCTCTCACCCCGACCATTCCGGATTCCTCCCTCTTGCGTTTCGTGAGTTGGTTGGCGGTTTACGCCACGCTTTTGTGTTGTCCAACGCGAATCTACGGATCAGGATTGGCGAATCCCCGGTCCCCGTAGTACATTTGCCGGTCATGGCCGCTGTTGATTCCGTCACCAAAGACATCTCCTCCATGGCCCTTCCAGGCTTGGGACGCACACTCGTTTCAGCTGGAAAATTAGGCCAAAAGTCCGCGGAAGATATTTTTCGCAAGGCCCAGGTCGGGCGCACAAGCTTCATCGCCGAATTGACCGGCTCCGGCGCGGTGTCTGCGTTCGATCTGGCTCACACGATGTCCTCGGCCTATGCCGCGCCCTTGCTGGACCTGGACGCCGTTGACCTCCAGCGCCTCCCCAAAGGCCTGCTCGACAGCAAGATCTGCTCCGACTACCGGGTGGTGGTGCTCAGCAAACGCAGCAACCGGCTCGTGGTCGCCACGGCCGACCCCTCCGATCAGGAGGCGGGCGAAAAAATCAAGTTTGCCACCCAGATGGGGGTGGACTGGGTCATCGCCGAATACGACAAGCTGACCCGCATGGTCGAAGCCAACGCCACCACGGCGTCGGAGGCCATGGACCACATCATTGGCGAAGAGTTCGAATTCGACGAAGCTTCGGTTGACGCTGCCACCAGCAATGACAGCAACGACGCCCTGGTGGCCGAGGTTGAAGACGCACCGGTGGTCAAGTTCCTGCACAAGATGCTGCTGGACGCCTTCAGCATGCGGGCCTCGGACCTGCATTTCGAGCCCTACGAACACACCTATCGCGTGCGCTTCCGCATTGACGGCGAACTGCGCGAGATCGCGTCCCCGCCCGTGGCCATCAAGGACAAGCTCGCATCGCGCATCAAGGTGATCTCGCGGCTCGACATCTCCGAAAAACGTGTGCCGCAGGACGGCCGAATGAAGCTCAAGGTCGGCCCGGATCGCGTGATCGACTTCCGGGTCAGCACCCTGCCCACGCTGTTCGGCGAAAAGATCGTGATCCGGATTCTGGACCCCAACAGTGCCAAGATGGGCATTGAAGCACTGGGCTACGACGCGGTCGAAAAAGAGCGCTTGCTGAATGCCATCGGGCGGCCTTACGGCATGGTGCTGGTCACGGGCCCCACGGGCTCGGGCAAGACGGTGTCGCTGTACACCTGCCTGAACCTGCTCAACAACCCCGGGGTCAACATCGCAACGGCAGAAGACCCCTCCGAAATCAACCTGCCCGGTGTCAACCAGGTCAACGTCAACGAAAAAGCGGGCCTGACGTTCGCCGCAGCGCTGAAGTCATTCCTGCGGCAAGACCCGGACATCATCATGGTCGGCGAAATCCGTGATCTGGAAACCGCCGACATCTCCATCAAGGCCGCCCAGACCGGGCACCTGGTTTTGTCCACGCTGCACACCAACGATGCGCCCACCACGCTGACGCGGATGCGCAACATGGGGATCCAGCCGTTCAACATCGCCTCCAGTGTGATCCTCATCACGGCACAGCGGCTTGCACGCCGACTGTGCGTCACCTGCAAGGCCCCAGCGGATATTCCACAGGAAGCCCTGGTGGATGCAGGATTCAAAGAAGAAGATGTGGATGGCTCCTGGTCGCCTTACCGCCCGGTGGGCTGTTCGGCGTGCAACAACGGCTACAAAGGCCGCGTGGGCATCTACCAGGTGATGCCCATCAGCGAAGAAATTCAACGCATTATTTTGCGTGACGGGAGTGCGCTGGAAATCGCGGAACAAGCTGAACGTGAAGGCGTGCGTTCACTGCGGCAATCGGGATTGCACAAAGTCAGGCAGGGTTTGACCTCGCTCGAGGAAGTGCTCGCCGTGACGAACGTTTGACAGGGAAGGCAAAAAGACCACCATGGCGACCGCAACTTCAAGAGACATCAAGGAATTCGTTTTCGAATGGGAGGGGAAAGACCGCAACGGCAAGCAGGTGCGCGGCGAAACCCGTGCCTCGGGCGAAAATCAGGTGCAGGCATCGTTGCGGCGCCAGGGCGTTCTGCCCACCAAGATCAAGAAGCGGCGCATGCGCAGCGGCCGTTCCATCAAACCCAAGGACATCGCCATTTTCACGCGTCAATTGGCCACCATGATGAAGGCGGGTGTGCCGCTGCTGCAGTCTTTTGACATCGTCGGTCGCGGCAACCCGAATGCCAGCGTGACCAAACTCCTCAACGAGGTTCGCACCGACGTTGAAACCGGTAGCTCGCTGAGTGCGGCGTTTCGCAAGCACCCGATGTACTTCGACAACCTGTACTGCAACCTGGTGGAAGCGGGTGAAGCCGCCGGCATTCTGGAGGCCCTGCTGGACCGACTGGCGGTTTACATGGAAAAAACCGAAGCCATGAAGTCCAAGATCAAATCGGCGCTGATGTACCCAATTTCGGTGGTGGTCGTGGCTTTCGTTGTGGTCGCGGTCATCATGATCTTCGTGATTCCGGCCTTCAAGAGTGTGTTCAGTTCGTTTGGTGCCGATCTGCCAGCGCCAACACTGTTTGTCATTGCCGTCAGTGAGTTTTTCGTGTCTTACTGGTGGCTCATCTTTGGCGGCATTGGCGGGGGACTGTATTTTTTCATGCAGGCCTGGAAACGCAATGAAAAGATGCAACGGGTCATGGACCGCCTGATGCTCAAGATGCCGGTTTTCGGCGTTCTGATGGAAAAGTCCAGCATTGCGCGATGGACCCGAACTTTGTCAACCATGTTCGCTGCCGGTGTGCCGCTGGTGGAAGCGCTTGACTCGGTCGGTGGCGCATCGGGCAACTCGGTTTATCAAATTGCCACCGAGCGCATACAGCAGGAGGTGTCGACCGGCACCAGCCTGACTGCGGCCATGACCAACGCCAACCTGTTCCCCAGCATGGTGCTCCAGATGTGCGCCATCGGCGAGGAATCGGGCTCCATCGATCACATGCTGGGCAAGGCGGCCGATTTCTACGAAGCCGAGGTGGACGACATGGTCGCAGGCCTTTCGAGCCTGATGGAGCCGATCATCATCGTGTTTTTGGGCACGCTGATTGGCGGTATCGTGGTGTCCATGTACCTCCCGATTTTCAAGTTGGGTCAGGTCGTCTGATGCAGGAGTTGGTGTGGATGAACGCTGCGCTGGGCGGCGTTTTCGGCCTGCTGTTCGGCAGTTTTCTCAACGTCGTGATTCACCGGCTGCCCAAGATGCTGGAGCGGCAGTGGGCCGCCGAATGCGCTGAACTCTCGGGCAAGGCGGCGGACTCCGCGGCCGAAAAATTCAATCTTCTGGTGCCCCGTTCGCGTTGCCCGAAATGCAGTCATGGGATTCGCTGGTACGAAAACATCCCGGTGATCAGCTATGTGATGCTACGTGGCAAATGCGCGTCGTGTGGCACGCGCATCGGGCTGCGCTACCCCGCAGTGGAGCTGGCGACCGCGCTGCTGTTCGGCTATTGCGCGTGGCGCTGGGGCCTCACCTGGACCACCGTCGTCTGGTGCGGCTTCTCGGCGGCTCTGCTGGCACTGGGCCTGATCGACTGGGACACCACACTGCTCCCCGACGACATGACACTCCCGCTGGTCTGGGCCGGGCTGATGGCCGCCGCGCTCCAACTCACCCCGGTCAACCTGTCTTCGGCGCTGTGGGGCGCCGTCGCAGGTTATCTTTCGCTCTGGCTGATTTACTGGGCGTTCAAGCTGCTCACCGGCAAGGAAGGAATGGGCTATGGCGACTTCAAGCTGCTCGCGGCCCTGGGGGCATGGTTTGGCTGGCAGGGTCTGGTGCCCATTATTTTGATGTCGTCCGTGATTGGCGCGATTGTTGGCATTGCGCTCAAGTTCAACCAGGGCTTGCGCGAAGGGGGTTACGTGCCCTTCGGCCCATTTCTGGCCGGTGCCGGCCTGACGGCCATGGTTTTCGGGCCGCAGGCGATCCTCGCCGCCATCGGGCTGTAGCGGCATGCCTGGCCTGACGCGCCTCGGCTTGACGGGGGGCATTGGCAGCGGCAAGAGCACCGTGGCGCGG
>JBGSNW010000279.1:0-1810 GCA_041739435.1 Burkholderiaceae bacterium | reverse complement strand
GAGGACGACGGGGTTCGCCCGCCCGCCGAAGCCGCCGCCCATGCGCGGCAGTTCAGCGGGCCACGATCACACCGGCGGGTGCCGGGCGTCGGGCACAACATGCCCCAGGAAGCACCGCAGGTGTTTGCCGACGCGGTGCTCGAACTCGTTCCGCACCTTCAGTCTGCGCCATGACCTCCCCCATCAAGACCCTTTCGGAGCACCGCTGCTTTGGCGGCGTGCAGCGTTTTCTCAGTCACGATGCCCGTGCAATCGGCCTGCCGATGCGCTTTTCGGTCTTCCTGCCGCCGCAGGCCGAGCGGGGCAAGGTTCCCGCCTTGCTGTACCTTGCAGGCCTGACCTGCACCGAAGAAACCTTCATGATCAAGGCCGGTGCGCAGCGCCTGGCGGCCGAGCTGGGCATCGCATTGATCGCCCCCGACACCAGTCCGCGTGGCGCCCAGGTCCCCGGCGAGAGCGACAGCTGGGATTTCGGCCTGGCCGCCGGCTTTTACCTGGACGCCACACAAGCCCCATGGGACCGCCACTACCGGATGGAGAGCTGGCTACTCCACGACCTTCTGCCGTTGGTGGGCAACGCGTTCCCGGTGGACCTGACGCGGCTGGGCATCTTCGGCCATTCAATGGGTGGCCACGGCGCCTTGACGCTGGCCCTGCGGCACCCGGGCGTGTTCAAGTCGGTGTCGGCGTTCGCGCCCATCTGCGCCCCGTCCGAATGCCCTTGGGGCCACAAGGCGTTCGCGGGGTATCTGGGCCCTGACAAGGCCCATTGGCTGCGGCACGACGCCAGCGCCCTCTTGCGGGCGCAACGCGCGCCACCCTACCCCCAGGGTATCTGGGTGGATCAGGGCCTGGCGGATCCGTTCCTGGAGGTGCAGTTGCTGCCGCACCGGCTGGAGGCCGCCTGCGCCGAAATCGGCCAGCCACTCACCCTGCGGCGCCACGCCGGATACGACCACGGCTACTACTTCATCGCCACGTTCATGGCCGACCACCTGGTACACCACCACCGGCAACTGACGGCCTGATTTCCCCTTCCGGCGCAAGACTTCAGCCGGACATCAGCCCCGGGCAGGCGACAATCGCGTTCATGCCGCTGAAACTCTTCCACACCACCGGCTACGCCACCCTGCCGCTGGCCCCCGAACCCACGGGGCGTGGCGCCTTGCGGCCGGTGTGGTTGATGCTGCTCACCAGCCTGTGGGTGGCCACGGCGTGCAACCTGGCACTGTGGCGTGCCCTGAATCAGCTGGCCACCCTGGACACGCCGCGGGGGCTGCTGTTTGCCGTGGGCTTCGGGGTGATGATCACGGCGCTGACCTGTGCATTGCTGAGCCTGCTGGCGTGGCGCTGGACACTCAAGCCAGCGATCACGCTGTTGCTCGTCACGGCCGCCTCCAGCAGCTATTTCATGCTGTCTTACGGCACCGTCATCGACGCCTCGATGATGGTCAACGTCACGCAGACCGACCCCCGGGAGGTGCGCGACCTGCTGAGCTGGCAGTTGGTGGCCAGCGTGCTGGGGCTGGCCGTGGCGCCCCTCGTCTGGATCTGGCGGCAGCCGCTGGCCTATGGTGGAAGCTGGCGCCGGCTGGCGTCGAACGTGGCTATTTTCATAGCAAGCTTTGCAGTATTGACGGGGGTAACCGCCATTATTTATAAAGATTTTTCGTCCGTGATGCGCAACCACACCCAGCTGCGCTACCTCATCAACCCGCTCAATTCGTTTTATGCGCTGGGGGTGGTGGCCACCCAGCCCCTGCGGCGCGACACCTCGGTGCGGCTGCCCATCGGCCAGGACGCCCGGCTG
>JBGSNW010000274.1:0-4887 GCA_041739435.1 Burkholderiaceae bacterium | reverse complement strand
GGCCCGCCAGCAGGGCCAGCAGTCCCGCCAGCCCGATCAATCCGCCGTCCATGGCATTGTTGAGGTACTGGTTGTGAACGTGCCCCATCTCGCGCACATGCGCATACGCCGCTCGCTGCTCCGGCGGCAAATCGTCGCCCGCGTGCCGGACGCGCCGACCACGCTCGGTCGCGCCGAGTCCGACCCCGGGCGACTCGACAAAACCCTCCCAGCCCAACCTGAACAGTGCAACCCGCGCACCGAGTGAGGTGTTGTAGTCCTTGACTTGCAGCGCTGTCCTGACTTCCTGCACAGCAGTATTCAGGCGCAACGGGTCGCCAGGCAGGTTCAGCGCCGTCACAACCAGCAAGCCGGACAGCAGCACAGCCGTGACGGCGATCCGGTGGCGCGGGTGAGTGGTGGTTGTGCGGTGGCGCCGATGCGTCCACAGGGCGAGCCACAACGCCCAGAGAAACACGCCAAAAGCGCCGCGCGACTGGCTCAAGACCACCGCCCCCAACCCCAACACCGCACCGGTGCCGCAAACCCATCGGCGCGCCCTGGGCCCCAGCGCGTCCAGGGCCTGCGGAAGCAGCAGACAAACCCAGAAACTTGTGGCCACCGCCCAGGGGATGGGGTTGGACGGCAGATCGCGGCCACGCACCGCAGCCAAACCGAAAGCCACCACGCAAGCGAGCGCGATGGCGTACAGAAATTGCGTGCGCGTCTCCTTGAAGGGCAAAAGTGCGCGCGCACGGACAATGACATAAACCGACGCGGCCGCCAGCAGCAGTCGCAAGATGGCGTCGAGATCGCCCGAAACCCTGCAACAGGGCTCGTGCCAGAGGATGGACTGTGTTGCCCAGAGCGACGCGGCGATCAGGCAGCCCGTCAACCACGCCATGGCGGCAGACATCAGGCCGGGCGCCCCGCGCTGCCCCGCGCCGTCGGTCAACGCCAGCGCCAGCAGGCCCAGCGAAAGCCAGCCCAGCGCCGCGATCCACGAATGCAGGGGCGAGAACGCTGCAGCCAGCGCCAGAAGACCCAGCAGCGCCTGGACCGAAAGTGTCCGCAATGGAGGAATCTGCATCAATGGCGTTCCGGTATCGGTGGCTTGCGGCAAGACCGCTCAGCGGGGGATGTCCGAGGACAGGCGTTCCCGGTCGTAGTCCAGCGCCACGTAGCGGAAGAACCCTTCGGCTGCCACAAAAACACAATGCACGAAGCCGGCGCCACCGCACAAAAAGCCCAGATGGAACACGTACAGGCGAATGAACATCGACGTGGCCGACACCAGCCCGCGCAGCACGCCGCCGCGCTGGCCCTGGGCAGCGCGTTTGGCCGCCCCCAGCAGGGCGTATTGCGTCATTTTTTCCAGGCTGCCGCGCACGGTTTCGCGCGAGTAATGCAGCAGCCTGGCGCGCATCAGAAGTCGCGGAACAGGCGCCTGACCGGGCTCCGGGTGCAGCACGGCCTGTTCGTGAACAGCCCCCACGTATTCGCGCAGCATGTCGCGGCGAAACAATCGCTCCACCTTCGATTGGGAGCGGAAAAACTTCAGTTCGCGTCCAAACACCACCATGCGCCACTGGACCCGCCAGACCGCGCGTCGACCCGAACGCACGTTGGCACAGATTTCTTCCTGCAGTGTCGGTGTGATGACTTCGTCGGCGTCCAGGAAAAAAACATAGTCGCGGCTGGCGTGCGCCAGAAGACGATTGCGCTGCGCACCGAACCCCTGCCAGTCGTCATGCACCCACACCTCGGCCCCCATCGCGCGGGCGCGCTCCACGGTGCCGTCGGTACTGCCACTGTCGACCACCACGATCTGGTCGGCGAAGGCCGCGCTGCGCAGACAGTTCTCGATGCGATGTGCCTCATTTTTCGTGAGGACGGCCACGGTCAGTGTCGGCGCAGGCGCCGCCGGGCTGGCAGGCGAATAAGAACCCGGCATCAATGGCCCGCGCGAACCGCCTCACCCGCCTTGAGCCGGTACACGGTGCCACAGTACGGGCACTTGGCCTCGCCCGTGTGGGCGACATCCAGATAAACCTTGGGATGGGTGTTCCAGAGCTTCATGTCGGCCTTGGGGCTGGGGCAGAACACGCCTCCCTGGGCGTTGAGGTCTTTGGCGGCGAGTTCGATGATGCTGTTGCTCATGGGGATTCCAGTGGGGGACAGAGCGGGTCGCTGCGCGCCTGCGGTCTGCCCTGCAAGTTGTTCAGACTTTCGCCAGCCAGTGGGCGTACTTGTCGTTGCGGCCATTGACGATGTCAAAAAACGCGCTCTGGATTTTCTCGGTGATCGGGCCACGCGAGCCGGCACCCAGTTCGATGCGGTCGAGTTCGCGGATCGGGGTCACTTCGGCAGCCGTGCCGGTGAAGAAGGCCTCGTCGGCAATGTAGACCTCGTCGCGCGTGATGCGTTTTTGCACGATCTCCAGGCCCAAATCCCTGGCGATGTGGAACACGGTGTTGCGGGTGATGCCGTTGAGCGCCCCGGCCGACAGGTCGGGCGTGTAGATCACGCCGTTTTTCACCACGAAGATGTTTTCGCCGGCGCCTTCGCTCACGAAGCCCGAGCTGTCGAGCAGCAGGGCTTCGTCATAGCCCTCGTCGGTCACTTCCATGTTGGCCAGGATGGAGTTGGTGTAGTTGCTCACCGCCTTGGCCTGTGTCATGGTGATGTTGACATGGTGGCGGGTGTAACTGCTGGTCTTGACGCGGATGCCACGTTTGAGACCTTCCTCGCCCAGGTAGGCGCCCCAGGCCCAGGCCGCGACCATCAGGTGAATGGTGTTGCCCTTGGGGCTGACGCCCAGCTTCTTGTCGCCGATCCAGGTCAGCGGGCGCAGGTAGCAGCTTTCCAGCTTGTTCTCGCGCACCACGGCCTTCTGGGCCTCGTTCACCTCTTCCTTGGTGAACGGCAGCTTCATGCGCAGGATCTTGGCGCTGTTGAACAGGCGCTCGGTGTGCTCCTCCAGGCGGAAGATGGCCGTGCCGTTGGCGGTGTTGTAGGCGCGCACACCTTCAAAGGCGCCGCAACCGTAATGCAGGGTGTGCGTGAGCACGTGGATCTTGGCGTCGCGCCAGTCCACCATCTGGCCGTCCATCCAGATCTTGCCGTCGCGGTCTGACATGGAAGGGGGGAGTACGGAGCTCATGGAGTTGTCCTTTGAATTCGTTCGGTTTCGGGCAGGTTTTCGATTTTACGGCGCCGCCACAGGCGCTTCGGCGAGGGCTGTCGAACCGTCCTGCGGCGGGCGGAACAGTGCCCAGCGCACCAGCTTGCCGTTGAGAAATTCGCAGGTGACGTGCGAGCCGCCCTCGTCGGTCCAGCGGAACGATTCGGGCTGTGCGTCCTTGTCGGATTGCTGGACCCCCAGCGCACGCGTCATGGCAATCACATGCAGCAGCGTCACGCCGGGGCGGAGTTTGGCGTTGAGCATCACGGCGCTGTCCACATGGCCGATCGGCCGGTCGGCGGCGCGCCGGAGCACCGTCATCATGCGGGTGAAGTGCAGCAGCACCCACATCACCAGGCCACCCGCCGCCACGGCCACGCCAGGCCAGCCGTACGCCCCGTACGCCAGGGCAACCACCACCACCCCGCCCAGCGGGACCAGAACGTTCATGAAATTCATGCCCCGATTGTCCTACGGCCAGGAGGGCGTGCACCGGGCCTCCGGTTACCCCAGGCTGCGAACCAGATCGATGGCCTGCTCGATCCGCTCCACGGCATGGATGGTCAGGCCCTCAAAGGCCTTGTCGTTCTTTTTGGGTGCATTGGCCTTGGGCACCACGGCCACCGAAAAGCCCAGCTTGGCCGCCTCGCGCAGACGCTCCTGCCCGCGGGGCGCCGGGCGCACCTCCCCGGCCAGGCCAACTTCGCCGAACGCCAGAAAGCCCTTGGGCAGCGGCTTGCCGCGCAGGCTGGAGGTGATGGACAACATCACGGCCAGATCGGCCGCGGGTTCGGTGATGCGCACCCCGCCCACCGCGTTGACGAACACGTCCTGGTCCATGCAGGCAATGCCCGCATGCCGGTGCAACACGGCCAGCAGCATGGCCAGCCGGTCGCGGTCCAGCCCGACGGAGAGTCGGCGCGGGCTCGGGCCCCCACTGTCCACCAGCGCCTGAACCTCCACCAGCATGGGCCGCGTGCCCTCCAGCGTGACCAGCACGCAGCTGCCGGGCACCGGCTCGCTGTGCTGGCTCAGGAAAATGGCGCTGGGGTTGGTCACGCCCTTCAAGCCGCGCTCGGTCATGGCGAACACGCCAATCTCGTTCACGGCACCGAAGCGGTTCTTGATGGCGCGCACCAGGCGGAAGCTCGAATGGGTGTCGCCTTCAAAGTACAGCACGGTGTCGACCATGTGCTCCAGCACGCGGGGGCCGGCCAATGCGCCCTCCTTGGTGACGTGGCCCACCAGCACGATGCACACGCCGCTGGCCTTGGCGGCGCGGGTCAGGTGGGCCGCGCATTCGCGCACCTGCGCCACAGAGCCCGGCGCCGACGTGAGCTCATCGGAGTACACGGTCTGGATCGAGTCGATCACCGCGATGGCCGGCCGGGTTTTTTCGAGCGTGGACAAAATCTTGTCGAGCTGGATTTCGGCCAGCACCTTCACCTGCGAATGGTCCAGCCCGAGCCGGCGCGAACGCAGCGCGACCTGCGCGCCCGATTCCTCGCCCGTCACGTACAGGGTGGAAACGTCGCGCCGCTGCAGGCCGTCGAGCGCCTGCAGCAGCAGGGTGGATTTGCCGATGCCGGGGTCGCCGCCAATGAGCACCACCCCGCCTTCCACCACGCCACCGCCAAGCACGCGGTCCAGCTCGTCGATGCCCGTGGGGGTGCGCGCCATGTCGGTCGCCTCGATGTCCCCCAGCGTGGCGACTTCGGCCGTTC
>JBGSNW010000249.1:0-5917 GCA_041739435.1 Burkholderiaceae bacterium | reverse complement strand
TGCTCGGCGGCGCCGACACGGCGGCGGGTCGCGACGTGGCGGCATGGGTCGGCAGGCGCCCCCCATGAACCAGCGATTCCTGCGCCGGCATCAGGCTCTCGGGCCGGTAACTGCCCGGGCGTGTGGGTCGGGCCACCGATCGCGCGGCGGAGGAGGGGTCATTGGCCGCTTGCACCGGATGCAGCAACGGGGTCATCCAGTCAATCAGGGGCTGCCATTGCACAAGATCGGTTGCGGCCTGGCTCGGTGAAAGGTCAAAGATCGTCAGCCCACGTTCGAGGCAGCGCACATAGATCTGGGTTTCACGCAGCACGCCCAGAAAGGGCAGGTTCAGGCTTTCCGACCACTGGCGCAGTGTTTCGGCGGCGTTGGTTCGGCCGTCGATGCGCATGCCCACGGTGGCCAGACGGCAGCGGCCACTGGCCACGCGCGGCAGCGCCATGAGCTCCGCATGGCAGGCGGCGGCAGACTCACGGTCGAAAACCGAATGACACACCGGCATGATGATCGCGTCGGCAAACATGACCACGCGCGCCAGCTCAAAGCCGTGCAGGCCACCGGGCGTGTCGAGCACCACATGGGTGATGCCGGAGGGGACGCGCAAGGTGTTTTTCTGGTCAAGCGCCCACGGTGCGATGGCGGGCAGGGCGGGGTCGCGGCGCTTGAGCCAGGCCCGGCTGGACTGCTGGCGATCCACGTCGCCCAACATCACGGCGCTGCCCTGTCGCGCGCTCCACGCCGCAATGTGGGCTGCCAGCGTGCTTTTGCCACTGCCGCCCTTGCGGTTGACGATTGCGATGACCGGCATTGAAGCCTCCAAGCGGTACGGAGGACGCAGTTTGGTGCAAAAACGGGTGAAAGTCCAGATGGAGTGGTTCTTCAGTGCTAGGAAGTTTGCAGCAACGCAACGTTGGTTGACGGCGGGCCTCCGGGCCTGAGGTGGTGCCAGTCCCGCCGCAGCTGGGTGTCGGAGCTGAATCCGGCCCGCGCCGTGGCCTGGTTGGCGGCCAGCCCCGAGCGCAGTGCCAGCCCGCCACTCACGGACGGACCCGTTGCGATCAATTCAGGACATCAGGCCCGCATCAAGCCACAACCACGGCGTCACCGGAGCGGCGTGGCGCAATGGTGCCAATGGTGTAGACGGTTTCGCCCGCTGCGCCGAGCTGGGCTGCCACCGCCGCTGCGCTGGCGGCTGCCACCACCACCACCATGCCGATGCCGTTGTTGAAGGTGCGGTTCATCTCGTGGTCGTCAATGCCCGCCGTGGTCTGCAGCCAGGCAAACAGCTCGGTTTGCGGCCAACTGCCTTTTTTCAGGTGCGCCGCCATGCCTTCGGGCAGCACGCGCGGGATGTTCTCGAGCAGGCCACCTCCCGTGATGTGCGCCAGTGCCTTGATACCCTGTCCTGAGCTTGTCGAAGGAGCCTGTCCTGAGCTTGTCGAAGGGGGATGCGCCGCCAGCGCGGCCAGCACGCTCTTCACATACAGCCGGGTTGGCGCCATGAGCGCCTCGCGGAAGGGCTTGCCATCCAGCGTGGCGGGCGCCGAAACGCCAGCGCGCTCGATGCACTTGCGCACCAGCGAAAAACCATTGGAATGCACGCCGCTGGACGCCAGGCCCAGCACCACGTCGCCGGCCTGCACGCCCTGGCCCGTGAGGATTTTTGATTTTTCGACCGCGCCCACGGCAAAACCGGCCAGGTCGTATTCGCCGGCCGGGTACATGCCGGGCATTTCAGCGGTTTCGCCGCCGATGAGGGCGCAACCCGAGAGTTCGCAACCCCTGGCAATGCCGCCCACCACGGCCGCGGCCGTGTCCACGTCAAGCTTGCCGCAGGCAAAGTAGTCCAGGAAAAACAGCGGTTCGGCGCCCTGCACCAGCACGTCGTTCACGCTCATGGCCACCAGGTCGATGCCCACGGTGTCGTGCATGGCCCATTCAAAGGCCAGTTTGAGCTTGGTGCCCACGCCGTCGGTGCCGCTGACCAGCACCGGCTCCTTGTAACGCTTGGGCACCTCGAACAGGGCGCCAAAACCGCCAATGCCGGCCAGCACGCCTTCGCGCATGGTTTTGCGGGCCAGGGGCTTGATGCGTTCCACCAGGGCGTCGCCGGCGTCGATGTCGACGCCAGCGTCTTTGTAGGAGAGCGGAGTGGGGGATGATGCGGTCATGAAAAGTGGCTGCGCAACAGCCCTATAGAATTTGCCCAGATTTTAAGGGTTCGTCCACGCCGGTTTCCCGATCCACTCCTTCATGCAGTTTTCCACCACCCAAAAACGCGCGGCCACCTGGTTGCTCATCGCCGCCGCCGCGGTGCTGCTGCTGGCGCTGCTGGCGCCTGTGCTGTCGCCGTTCATCATCGCGTCGGTGCTGGCGTATGCGCTCACCCCGCTGGTGAACCGGCTGGACCATTTTGGCCGCGGGCGCTTGCCGCGCGTGGCGGCCGTGCTGATCGTCGAGTTGCTGTTCATCCTGATTTTGCTGGGGGTGATCCTGCTGATCGTGCCCATCCTGGCGCGTGAACTGCCGCTTTTGCGCGAACAGGTGCCGCTCCTGTTCGACCGCCTCAACGTCTGGCTCCAGCCGCTGGCGGCGCAGATGGGGCTGAACCTGTCGCTGGACACGGCCAGCATCCGCGGCTTCGTGCTCAAGTACCTCGACGCCAACGGCGAAGACGTTCTGGGCTCCATGCTGGCGTCCATCAAGCTGGGCGGCAGCGTGGCGCTGGCCCTGGTGGGCAACGCGGTGCTGGTGCCGGTCGCCTTGTTTTACCTGTTGCTGGACTGGGAGCGTTTCGTGGCCCGCGTGGTCGAACTTGTGCCCCTGCATCTGCGTGTGCCATATGACGCCTTCATGGGTGAGGCCGACGCCGTGCTCGGCCAGTACCTGCGCGGGCAGTTGCTGGTGATGATCATCCTGGCGGTGTTCTACAGCGTGGGGTTGTCGCTGTTCAGGCTCGATCTGGCGCTGCCCATCGGCATTTTCACCGGCTTGCTGGCGTTTGTGCCGTTCCTGGGTTTCGGGCTTGGCCTGGTATTGGCCACGTTGTCGGGGCTGCTGCAGTTTGCGTCGATCAAGGCGGTGGTGATGGTGGCCGTGGTTTATGGGGCCGGGCAGGCCCTCGAGAGCTACGTGCTCACACCCCGGCTCGTGGGGGAGCGCATCGGCCTGCACCCGCTGGCGGTGATTTTCGCGCTGCTGGCGTTTGGGCAGCTGTTCGGCTTTGTCGGCGTGCTGGTGGCCCTGCCGGCCAGCGCCGTGCTGCTGGTGGGCATCCGCCGTGTGCGCGCGGGCTACTTGGCCAGCAAGCTCTATACCGGCTGATCGCGCGCCCCCGTTTTGCGCATGCAGCAGCTCGCACTCGACATCGGACTGGCCACTGGCCCCACGCTGGCCAGTTACCTGGCCGGACCGAACCAGGCGGCGCTGGAGCATCTGGTGTTGTGGTCCGGCAACCCGACCCGTTCGCCCGTGCCCACGTATTTGTGGGGGCCGTCTGGCAGCGGCAAGACCCACCTGCTCAAAGGTGTGCGCGAAGCCCTGCGCGGACAAGGCGCCCAGGTCGGCTGGCTGGACGCCGCGGTGCACGAGCCATCGCCCTTCAACGAGCAATGGGCCGCCGTGATGCTGGACGAGGTGCACCTGTACACCGCCACGCAGCAGCACGCGGCATTCAACTGGTTCGTCAACGCCCAGACGCACCAGCGCTGGGTACTGGCCGCGGGCGAATGGCCACCCGGGCAGCTTCAACTGCGCGAGGACTTGCGCACCCGTCTGGGCTGGGGCCATGTGTTCGGTTTGCAGGTGCTGACCGAGCCCGAACGCCGCGCGGTGCTGCGCCAGGAGGCCGACGCGCGCGGTGTCTTCCTGGGCGACGAGGTCATGGATTTCATGCTCACGCGCTTTTCCCGCGACCTGGGCACCCTGATGCAACTGCTCAACCAGCTCGATGGCTACGCGCTGCAAACCCAGCGCGCCATCACCATTCCGCTGATCAAATCCATGCTGGAGACCCTGTGACAGCAAGTAAAGCGAGCGTGGGGGCCACGAGCGCCGCGCCGGGCCGCTCCCAAGCAAGCTCAACCCCCTTGGGGGGCAGCGAAGCACACGAAGTGGCGAGCGAGGGGGTCAAATCCCGCCTGGCGCTGTTCGATCTCGACCATACGCTTCTGCCCATCGATTCGGACTACGCCTGGGGCGTGTTCACCACCGAAATCGGCTGGACCGACCCGGTCCATTTCCAGCGGAAAAACGATGAGTTCTACGCCCACTACAAGGCCGGTACGCTGGACATCCACGATTACGTGCGTTTTGCCACCGACGCCGTGCGGCGTCAGGGTGCTGTAAAATCCATAGCTGCCCATGACCATTTCATGAGGGCTGTGGTTCAAAAACACCTGAATTCCGCGGCGCTGGCCCTGGTCCGGCAGCATCAGGCGGCGGGTGACGAGGTGGTCATCGTGACGGCCACCAACGAATTCGTGACGCGGCCCATTGCCCAGGCGTTTGGTGTGAGCGAATTGATTGCCGTGGAACTGGAGCGCGGCGCCGATGGCTGGATCACTGGTGAAATCCGCGGTGTGCCCTCGGCGCGCGCGGGCAAGGTCACGCGCGTGGAACAATGGCTGGCCCGGCGCAAGTGGGGCTGGAACGACGTGGAAAGCACTTTCTACAGCGATTCGGTCAACGACCTGCCCTTGCTGGAAAAGGTGAACCACCCGGTGGCCACCAACCCCGACCCTCGACTGCGCGAGATCGCCCGAACCCGGGGATGGCGCATACTGGACCTGTTTGACAAAATTGGCTGAGCATCGTGGCCGTCGCAAAGTGGCCATCAACTCTGCACAGGGATTCATGATCAAGAAATTCATCGACAAGCTGCTGGGCAAAAGCGCCAACGGCGGCAAAACACCGAAATTCGGCAAGCGCGAGGAAGTCCCCCACGAGGTGCACGGCATCGATCCCACACTGGTGGACGAACGGGCCATCCATGTGGTTCGCACGCTCAAGAGCGCGGGTTTCGAGGCCTACGTCGTGGGCGGCGCGGTGCGCGATCTGCTCGTCGGGCTGCGGCCCAAGGACTTTGACGTGGCCACCAACGCCACGCCCGAACAGGTCAAGGGGCTGTTCCGCCGCGCCTTCATCATTGGGCGGCGTTTTCGCATCGTGCACGTGGTGTACGGGCGCGGGCGCGAGCACGAGGTGATCGAGGTCTCGACCTTCCGCGCCTACATGGACAACGCTGCCGCAGAACAGGTGGCGGGCAACGAAAAAACCAGCAAGGGCGAACTGGCCAACCTCAAGCACGCGGTGGACGCGTCGGGCCGGGTGTTGCGCGACAACGTCTGGGGGCCGCAGGACGAAGACGCCACCCGGCGCGACTTCACCGTCAACGCCATGTACTACGACCCCGAATCCCAGATCGTCGTGGACTACCACCACGGCATCCGCGACGCCAAGAAACTCACCCTGCGCATGATCGGCGACCCGGCCACGCGCTACCGCGAAGACCCGGTGCGCATCATCCGCGCCGTGCGTTTTGCCGCCAAGCTCAGCCCGCTGGGCTTCACCTTCGAGAAAAAAACCGCCGCCCCGCTGCGCGAGATGAAGTCGCTGCTGGCCGACGTGCCACAAAGCCGGCTGTTTGACGAAATGCTCAAGCTGCTGCAGACCGGCCACGCCATCGCCACCATCGCCCAGCTCAAGGCGCTGGGGCTGGACCGCGGCATTTACCCGCTGCTCGACGTGGTGGTGGAGCGGGCCGACCAGCCCTTTGTACAGGCCGCGCTGCAGGACACCGACCGCCGCGTGGGCGAAGGCAAGCCGGTCGCGCCGAGCTTCCTGCTGGCCTGCGTGTTGTGGTCTGACGTCCGCGAAGGCTGGCAAAAGCGCCTGCAGCCGCGCGGCAACCAGCGCC
>JBGSNW010000218.1:0-7597 GCA_041739435.1 Burkholderiaceae bacterium | reverse complement strand
CCGGGCAGGTGCCGCAGCCGTGGCCCCAGGCGTGGCGGTGGCTGCGGTCGCCCAGGTAACAGGTGTGGGAATGCTCGACGATCAGGTCCACCAGCGCGTCGCCCCCCAGCGTGTGGGCCAGCGCCCAGGTCTGGGCCTTGTCGATCCACATCAGCGGCGTGTCGACGAGGAAACGCCGGTCCATGCCCAGCGACAACGCCAGCTGCAGCGCTTTCATGGTGTCGTCGCGGCAGTCGGGGTAGCCCGAGAAGTCGGTCTCGCACACGCCCGTGACCAGCACCTGCAGGCCGCGCCGGTAGGCCAGCGCGGCGGCCAGCGTCATGAACAGCAGATTGCGTCCGGGCACGAAGGTGTTGGGCAGGCCCGATTCGGTCATGGCAAACGCCGTCTCGCGCGTGAGCGAGGTCTCGCTCACCTGCCCGAGCACCGCCAGGTCGAGCAGGTGGTCTTCGCCCAGTCGCGGCGCCCAATCGGGAAAACGCGCCCGCAACTCGCGCAGCACCACCTGACGGGCGTCGAGTTCCACGCGGTGGCGCTGGCCGTAGTCAAAACCAACCGTTTCAACCCGCGGGTAGCGCGCCAGCGCCTGCGCCAGGCAGGTGGTCGAATCCTGGCCGCCGGAGAACAACACAAGGGCAGAGGTGTGCATGCCCCCGATGTTACGGGGGCTGGCCTGGCTTGGGGCGGCCCGGCGCGGCGGCCGCTCATCCGGTCTCGCATTCAAGCGTAGGACAAGGCGGGAGCCGCAGACAGTGCTGTAGCACGGCAAGGCGAACCAACGCAGTGATACGTTTGAAGGCGAAACCGTATGATCGGCCTGTCTGACGAAAGCTCGGGACTTCGGTCCGCAAAAAAGCCGCTGCAGCGTCCGCTGACAGCGGCTTTCTCATTTCGAACATGACCGCCAAGCCATTTCCCTCCCTGACCAGCCTGCCCAACTTCGACCCGCGGCGCAGCCCGGTGATCGGCATCGACCACCACTTGCCACTCGTGCCGCGCGAGCAGATGAGCGCGGCGGCGCTGCAGCGACGCTTCAATGCGCCACCGGTCTGGGAGCCCGAAATTGCCCGTGAGCGGCGCTTCGCCAACCGCGAACCCACGGCGGCCTCGGTGCTGATCCCCCTTGTGATGCGCGGGGCGACCCAGGATCAGCCCCGTGTGCTGTTGACTCAACGCACGGCGCATTTGTCCACCCATTCCGGGCAGATCGCGTTTCCCGGTGGCAAGGTGGACGCCACCGACGCCGATGCCCGCGCCACGGCCTTGCGAGAAGCCCAGGAAGAAGTCGGCCTGGCGGCGAAATACGTGAACGTGATCGGCACGCTACCGGTCTACGTCACCGGCACGGCCTTCATCGTGACCCCGGTGGTGGCGCTGGTCCAGCCCGACTACGAATTGGCGATCAACCCCCACGAGGTGGACGACGCCTTCGAGGTGCCACTGGACTTCCTCATGAACCCGGCCAACCACCATCGCCATGCGGTTGAATGGGAGGGGATGCGGCGCGAGTGGTTCTCCATGCCCTACCGCAACGGCGACGAAGACCGCTTCATCTGGGGCGCCACGGCCGGCATGTTGCGTAATTTCTACCGTTTCCTGTCGGCTTGAACCCGAGGCGGCGCCAGGCCGCTATCATTCCTGCATGAGCCTGTTCGCCGTCCTGTTCGCCTTGCTGATTGAACAGGCACGTCCGCTGACCACCGGCAACCCCGTGCACGCGGGTTTTCGGGCCTGGGCCCGCACCGTCAGCCGCAACTTTGACGCTGGCAAGGCGCCCCACGGTTGGGTGGCCTGGACGTTGGCCGTGGTTTTTCCGGGGCTGGTGACGTTCGCCATTTACTGGTTGCTGGTCTGGGGCATTGGATGGCCGTTCGGGGTGCTCTGGAGCGTGGTGGTGCTGTACATCACGCTTGGTTTCCGGCAGTTCAGCCATCATTTCACGGAAATCCGCGATGCCCTGGAGGCGGGTGACGAACCCAAGGCGCGCGAGGCGCTGGCGCGCTGGCAGCAGGTTGACGCCAGCCAGCTGCCGCGGCGCGAAATCGTGCGCCATGTCATCGAGCATTCGGTGCTGGCCGCGCACCGGCATGTGTTCGGTGTGCTGGTGTGGTTTTCGGTGCTGGCGGCGCTGGGGCTGGGGCCGACCGGCGCGGTGCTCTACCGCATGAGCGAGTTCGTGGCCCGCTACTGGAAGTACAAGAGCAACACCCGGCAATGGCCGACCAGTCCGGCGCTGCAGGGCGCCGCCACCGCAGCCTGGACGGTGATCGACTGGCTTCCCGCGCGCATCACCGCGTTGAGCTTTGCGGTGGTGGGCAGTTTTGAGGACGCCATCGACGGCTGGCGCAACCACGCGCAGCGTTTCCCGAACGACAACGACGGGGTGATCCTGGCCGCGACGGCGGGCGCGGTGGGCGTGCGTCTGGGCGGCGAGGCGCTCAAGCCGACCGCCGCGGAATTGACCCCACAAGGGCAGATCGTGCTGCCCGATGGCACGCCGGTGCAGGACAGCGAGGCCACCCCCGGGAGACCCCCGGAAATTGCCCACTTCGGGGCGATCGTCGGTCTGGTCTGGCGGACGGTGGTGATGTGGCTGGTGCTGCTGTCGCTGCTCACCATCGCACGGCTGCTGGGCTGACCCCCTTGGCCCGTCGCCTGGCTCAATACCGGGACTGCGACAGTTCGGCAAACAGATCGCTATACAGTTTGTAGCGTCTGGGGTCCAACCCATCGGGGCTAGGGCTGGATTTTATGGCGGAAATAACGCCACACCCCGGTTCATGAAGGTGCGTGCAGTTGTAAAACCGGCACTGCCCGGTGTGGCGTGCGATGTCGGGCATGCAGGTGGCGAGTTGCGTGGGTGTGATGTGGTGCAGCCCGAATTCCTGAAAACCCGGTGAATCGATCAGGGCGGTCTGCCGCGTGGCGTCCACCCAGTAGAGCGAGGTGCTGGTGGTGGTGTGTTTGCCGGAGTTGAGCGCTCGCGAGACCTCGCCCGTTTGCGCCAGCGCACCCGGCACCAGCAGGTTGATCAGCGTGCTTTTGCCGGCGCCGGACGGGCCGAGCACCAGCGTGGTCTTGTGGTGCAGCTGCGCCATGAGCGCGGCCAATGCATTGGCCGCGTCGAGGGTCGGCGCAACAGGCTGATTCTCCTTGAGCTGCAGCGGCAGCAGGGTGTAGCCCATGTGGCGGTAGGGGGCCAGCCGTTCCCAGGCGCGGGCAAACGGCACGGCCAGGTCGCTCTTGTTCAGGACGATCAGCGCCGGAATGCCCGCGGCCTCGGCCGCGACCAGGGCGCGCGTCAACTGCATGTCCGAGAACTCGGGGTCGGCGGCGAGCAGCACCAGCACCTGGTCCAGATTGGCGGCAAACGATTTGGTGCGGATCTCGTCCTGCCGGTAAAACAGGTTGCGGCGCGGCTCGACCTTTTCGATCGTGCCTTCATCCTGCGTTTTCTGCCACAGCACGCGGTCGCCCACCACGGCCTGGCTTTTTTTGCCCCGGGGGTGGCAGATCAGGCGTTGTCCTTCGGGCGTTTCCACCACCACGTGCCGCCCGTGGCCGGCCACCACCAGCGCGCTGTCGAGTTCGGGGGTGGGAGTCAATCGGGGTTCCGGTGTCGGCGTTATGCGAGCAGGGCGTCGATTCGCGCGGCGCAGTCGAAGTCGGTGATGGACAGGCCCCCCACGTCGTGTGTGTTGAAACGCACGACGCAGCGGTTGTAGTGCACCGACAGATCGGGATGGTGGTCTTGCGCGTTGGCAATGAAGGCCACGGCGTTGACGAAGGAAATTGTCTCGTGGTAGTTGGCGAAACGAAAGGTCTTTTCGATCGCCACATCAGCGCCGTCGCCGCACAGCGTCCAGCCACTCACGCGCGCCAGTGCGGCCACCACTTCCGTGCCATTCAGCGCGCGCCGCGGCACCGTGGACCAGTCTTTTTTCGGGTAGTCGCTCATGGGTGTTTGTCAGGTCAGCGTCGGGGCCGGCATGCGGGCCAGCCGCTCGGATGCCGGTGGGTGCGAGTAATAGAACTTCACGTACACCGGATCGGGCGTCAGCGTGGAGGCGTTGTCTTCATACAGCTTGAGCAGCGCCGTGGCCAGATCGCTGCCACTGGTTTGCGACATGGCATAGGCGTCGGCCTGGAATTCATGGCGGCGCGACAGCTGCGCAAAAAGCGGCGAGACGAAAAAGCTGAACACCGGCACGGCCAGCAGGAACAGCAGCAGGGCGAGCGCGTCGTTGGGCGCGCCAAGGTTGGGCAACACGCCCAGCCCTGTGTAAAACCAGGCCTGCCCGGACAGCCAGCCCAGCAGCGCGAAGCCGGCCAGGCTGATGCCGAACAGCATCACGATGCGCTGGACGATGTGCTTGTGCTTGAAGTGTCCCAGCTCGTGGGCCAGCACGGCGTCCACCTCGCCGGGCGACAGGCGGGCCAGCAGGGTGTCGTAGAACACCACGCGCTTGGCCGCGCCAAAGCCGGTGAAGTAGGCGTTGGCATGTGCACTGCGGCGGCTGCCGTCCATGACGAACAGGCCCTTGGCCGCAAAGCCGCAGCGCTGCATGAGCGTCGTGACGCGGCTCTTGAGCGCTTCGTCTTCCAGCGGCTTGAACTTGTTGAACCACGGCGCAATGAAGGTGGGGTAAATCAGCAGCAGCAACAGGTTGAAGCCCATCCACACGCCCCAGGCCCATACCCACCAGTAGCGTCCCGCCGCGCCCATGAGCCAGAGGATGAGCGCCGCAATGGGCAGCCCGATCAGCACGCCCATCACGGTGGATTTGGCCAGGTCGGTCAACCACAGCCGGAACGTGATGTGGTTGAAGCCGAAACGTTCTTCCACCACGAAGGTCTGGTACAGCGTGAAGGGCAGGTCGATCACCGCGCCGATCACCGCGAAGGCGGCCAGCAGTGCCAGCTGCTGGACCATGCCGCCGCCCAGTGCCGCCATCAGGCCCTGGTTCAGGGCGTTCAAGCCGCCCAGCAGTGTCCAGCCCAGCAGCACGGCCGTGCCGATGGCCAGCTCCAGCAGGCCCAGGCGTGCCTTGGTGAGGGTGTAGTCGGCGGCCTTCTGGTGGGCGGCGAGCGGGATGGTCTGGCGAAACGCCGCGGGGACTTCGTGGCGGTGTTGTGCCACATGGCGGATCTGGCGCGTGGCGAGCCAGAGCTTGAGCAGCAGGCCGCCTGCCAATGCAGCCGCAAAGGTGTAGGTGAGAAGCATGGATTCGGGCATACAGCCGGGGAGTTTAGGCCATCGGCGACAATGGCCCTCATGTCTCTTGTCAATCCCCCAACACCCCCGCTCCTTGGAAAATCCGACCAGAACCTGGTCTGGATCGACTGCGAAATGACCGGCCTCGACCCCGAGACCGAGCGCCTGATCGAAATCGCCATCGTCGTGACCGGCCCGCAGCTGGAGCCGCGCGTCGAAGGCCCGGTGCTCGTCATCCATCAAAGCGATGCGCTGCTGGACAAGATGGACGCCTGGAACAAGGGCACACACGGGCGCAGCGGCCTGATCGACAAGGTCAAGGCCTCCACGGTGAGCGAGGCCGAGGCCGAGCAGCAACTGCTCGATTTCATCGGCCGCTATGTGCCCCGCAACGGCACGCCGATGTGTGGCAACACCATCAGCCAGGACCGCCGGTTTCTTGTCCGGTACATGCCGAAGCTGGAGGCGTATTTTCACTACCGCAATCTGGATGTGAGCACCCTGAAGGAACTGGCCAAGCGCTGGCGTCCCGAGGTGTACGACAGTTTCAAGAAGCAGCAAAAGCACACGGCGCTGGCCGACGTGCACGAATCGATCGACGAACTGGTGCACTACCGCACGCATTTCCTGCGGATGACCGCCTGACAGGGCTGGGCCTTGGTGAAAACCCGCATCCATGGCATAATCGAAGGCTGCGCTGGAATTCCAGTGCTTTTGTACATCTCCCTTCACACCACGGGCTCGCCAATTTGAGCCCACCGCGCCGGTCTCGCCGGTGCTGGCTTCGTTTGATGGTTGATGTTTTTTAACCATTGACGAAGCGACCGCAGTCCCTGCGGCGTTTGCGTGTGAGTACCCCATGACCGATGCTTTTGAAAGCAAGGGCGAGTTTTCGCCTGAAGAATCCTTTTCCGCGCCGATGGACGACGCGACTTTTTCCGCGCCCGTGACCTCGGACGCCGAGCCCGTGGTGCTGCCGCCCAGCGGGTTCATCAAACTGGGCCTCGCGCCCGAGTTGCTGCGCGCCGTCGAAGACCTGGGCTTCAACCAGCCCACCGCCGTGCAGGAAAAAGTCATCCCCATGGCGCTGCCCAGCGAGCAGACCGGTGACAGCGCGGCGCGTTTCATCGACCTGCTGGTTTCCAGCCAGACCGGCAGCGGCAAGACCGCCGCCTTTTTGCTGCCCGTGCTGCACACCCTGCTGCGCCAGCAGGCCGACGAGGAAGCCGAGGAACGCGCGGCCCATGAGCGCGCCGTGGCCGAAGCCGCCGCCAAGGGCGAAGCCCCTCCGAAGCGCGCCAAGCGCAAGGAACCGACCAGCCCGCGCAACTTCAAGGCCGCCACGCCCGGCGCCCTGATCGTCTGCCCCACGCGTGAACTGGCCCAGCAGGTGGCGCATGACGCCATTGAACTGGTGGCGCACTGCCGCGGCCTGCGCATTGCCAACATCGTGGGCGGCATGCCGTACCAACTGCAGATCGCCAAGCTGCAAAACGCCAACCTCGTGGTCGCCACGCCGGGCCGCCTGCTTGACCTGCAGCGCTCCATGCAGATCAAGCTCGACAAGGTGCGCTTCCTCGTGGTGGACGAGGCCGACCGCATGCTCGACCTCGGCTTTGCCGACGATCTGGCCGAAATCAACCAGCTGACCCTCCAGCGCCAGCAGACCATGATGTTCAGCGCCACCTTCGCGCCGCGCATCCAGCAGCTGGCCATGCGCGTGATGCACGACAACGGCGCCTCGGTCAAGAAGATCCAGATCGACACGCCTCAGGAAAAACACGCCAACATCAAGCAGGTGCTGTTCTGGGCCGACAACGCCAGCCACAAGCGCAAGCTGCTCGACCACTGGCTGCGCGACAACACCATCAATCAGGCCATCGTGTTCGCCAGCACCCAGGTGGAATGCGACGGCCTGGCCAACGACCTGCAGCAAGACGGCTTTGACGCCGTGGCATTGCACGGCGCGCTGAGCCAGGGGCTGCGCAACCGCCGCCTGATGGCGCTGCGCCAGGGGCAGGTGCAGATTCTGGTGGCCACCGACGTGGCCGCGCGCGGCATTGACGTGCCCACCATCACCCACGTGTTCAACTTCGGCCTGCCCATGAAGGCCGAGGACTACACCCACCGCATCGGTCGCACCGGCCGGGCCGGGCGTGACGGCCTGGCGGTCACCTTTGCCGAAATGCGCGACCGCCGCAAGATTTTCGACATCGAGGCCTACACGCGCCAGCCGTTCAAGGCCGAGGTGATTCCGGGCATGGAGCCACAACAGCGTGCCCCCGATGCCCGTCCGCGTGGTTTTGCCGACCGTGGCCCGCGCGACAACTATTCGCGTGACCGCAAGTTCAGCGCCCCGCGTGGCGGCGAGCGCAGCGGCTC
>JBGSNW010000470.1:0-1976 GCA_041739435.1 Burkholderiaceae bacterium | reverse complement strand
GTGTCGCGCTTGGGCCTGTGGCCACTGTGGGCGCTGGCAGGCGTGCTGGTCGGCCTGGCGCTGCTGGTGCGTCGACGCAACTGAAGCGGCGACTGAAGCGGGTGCGAAGGCCCGTAAAATCAGGGTTTTTACAGGTGGGCGTGCGGCGTGCCAACGTGAGTGGCAGGCTCGGCTCGCGCAGGCTGCAGGGGCGGTTTTCTGCCCCACCCGCCCGTTTTTCCGTTCCCGTTCACCCATGCAATTGCCTTGCCAACGCCATGCCGACATGCTGACCTTCCAACAAATCATCCTCAAGCTGCAGTCGTACTGGGACGCGCAGGGTTGCGCGCTGCTGCAACCTTATGACATGGAAGTTGGCGCCGGAACGTCGCACACGGCCACGTTTTTAAGAGCACTGGGCCCCGAGCCCTGGAAGGCCGCCTACGTGCAGCCCAGCCGCCGCCCCAAGGACGGCCGCTACGGCGAAAACCCCAACCGCCTGCAGCATTACTACCAGTACCAGGTGGTCTTGAAGCCCGCGCCCGGCAACATCCTGGAGCTGTACCTGGGCTCGCTCGAAGCCCTGGGCTTTGATCTGAAGAAGAACGACATCCGGTTCGTCGAAGACGACTGGGAGAACCCCACGCTCGGCGCCTGGGGCCTGGGCTGGGAGGTCTGGCTCAACGGCATGGAAGTGACGCAGTTCACCTACTTCCAGCAGGTTGGGGGCATCGACTGCAAACCCATCACCGGCGAAATCACCTACGGCCTGGAACGCCTGGCCATGTACCTGCAGGGCGTGGACAACGTCTACGACCTGGTGTGGACGAACCGTGCCGACGGCTCCACGCTCAGCTACGGCGACGTCTACCTGCAGAACGAAAAAGAGCAGTCGGCCTACAACTTCGAGCACTCGGACGTCGACTTTCTGTTCACCGCCTTCGCGGCGCACGAGAAGCAGGCCCAACACCTGATGGCGCAGCAGCTCGCGCTGCCGGCCTATGAACAGGTGCTCAAGTGCGCGCACAGCTTCAACCTGCTGGACGCGCGTGGCGCCATCAGCGTGACCGAGCGCGCCGCCTACATCGGCCGCATCCGCAACCTGGCGCGCGCCGTGGCGCAGAGTTATTTTGAAAGCCGCGAACGGCTGGGCTTCCCAATGGCGCCGCGCGAGTGGGTGGCGCAGATGACCCGGAAAGTGGCATGACCATCCGACACTCGTTCGCCCTGCGCAAAGCCTGTCCTGAGTCCGTCGAAGGGCCGACGGCCTTTCGAGCCACCGGGCGAGGCGAACCGACCATTTCCGTTCGGGCTGAGTCTGTCGAAGTCCTTCGACAAGCGCAGGGCGAACGGTATCCACATTGAACACCATGACACCCCAGAACCTCCTTGTTGAACTGTTTGTGGAAGAGCTGCCGCCCAAGGCGCTCAAGAAGCTGGGGGACGCCTTTGCGGGCGTGCTGCTGGAGCAACTCAAGGCGCTGGGGCTGGCCGGCGGCGACGCCGTGGTCACGCCGTATGCCTCGCCGCGCCGTCTGGCCGCGCACATCACCGGGGTGGCGGCGCAGGCTGCCGATCAATCGGTTTCGCAAAAACTCATGCCCGTGAGCGTAGGGCTGGACGCCACGGGTCAGGCCACGCCCGCGCTGCTGAAAAAACTGCAGGCACTGGGCGCGGACGCTTCGGCCGTGGCCGGCCTCAAACGGGCCATGGACGGCAAGGCCGAGGCCCTGTTCCACGACAGCATTGTCAAAGGGGCAACGCTGGCCGAAGGCTTGCAGAAGGCGCTGGCCGAGGCGATCGCCCGGTTGCCGATCCCCAAGGTCATGAGCTACCAGCTCGAAACCGATTGCGAACTGCCGGGCTGGAGCAGCGTGAGCTTCGTGCGGCCGGCGCACGGTCTGGTGGCGCTGCATGGCCGTGACGTGGTGCCGGTCAAGGCGCTGGGCCTGACGGCTGGCAACCACACGCACGGCCACCGCTTCGAGGCAACTGCC
>JBGSNW010000164.1:0-2767 GCA_041739435.1 Burkholderiaceae bacterium | reverse complement strand
ACAGCACCAGCTCGCGCTCCAGCAGCCGCGCCGCCACTGGCGCCCCAATCACCCCGGCGCTGGCCGCCACCGGATGCCAAAGCGTTTCTTCAACCATGTTCACCCCAACGAAAAGAGCCGCCCGCAGGCGGCCCTTGGAGAACCACGGAACGGAGGCGTATCAGACGGGTGCAGGGCAAGGCGCGGGTGTCAGGCCACCGGAATGGACTTCGGTCCATGAGGATGGCCTGAACGGGCCCCGCAACGCCGCCATGCGCCCGTGTGATAGCCGATCACGAGATCACTTGGCGCCGGGGACCTTGCCTTCGACGCCCTTGACATAAAAGTTCACCCCGCTCAGGAATTTGTCGTCGGCCACCGCATCCTTGGCCAGGAGTTCCTTGCCGGTGTTGTCCACCATCGGGCCCTTCCAGATGTTGTAGGTGCCGGCCTTGAGACCTGCCTTGATCTCGTCGATGCGGGCCTTGGTTTCGGCGGGCACGTCTTCGGCGATGGACACCAGGTCGATGGCGCCTTCCTTCACGCCCCACCAGACGGAACCGGTCTTCCAGGTGCCTTCGAGAGCGTCTTTGGTGGCCTTGATGTAGTACGGGCCCCAGTTGATCACGGCCGACGCCAGGTGGGCCTTCGGGCCGTAGGCGGTCATGTCGGAATCCCAGCCGAAGGCGCGCTTGCCCTTGTCCTGCGCGGTCTTGAGCACGGCGGGTGAGTCGGTGTTCTGGAACAGCACGTCGGCGCCGCCGTTGATGAGCGAGGTGGCCGCTTCGGTTTCCTTGGGCGGGTTGAACCACTCATTGACCCAGACCACCTTGGTCTTGACCTTGGGGTTGCTCGACTGCGCGCCCAGCGTGAAGCTGTTGATGTTGCGGATCACCTCGGGGATCGGGATCGAGGCCACCACGCCCAGCGTGTTGCTCTTGGTCATCTTGCCGGCGATCACGCCGGCCATGTAGGCGCCTTCGTAGGTGCGGCTGTCGTAGGTGCGCATGTTCTCGGCCGTCTTGTAGCCGGTGGCGTGCTCGAACTTCACGTCCTTGAAGTCGGGCGCCACCTTGAGCATGGGTTCCATGTAGCCGAAGGTGGTGCCGAAGATCAGCTTGTTGCCCTGGCCGGCCATGTCGCGCAGCACGCGCTCGGCGTCGGCCGACTCGGGCACGTTCTCGACAAAGCTGGTGACGACCTTGTCGCCGAACTCTTTTTCCATGGCCTTGCGGCCGTTGTCGTGCGCAAAAGTCCAGCCGCCGTCGCCCACCGGGCCGACGTAGGCGAAAGCGATTTTCAGGGGTGCGGGCTTGGCCGGTGCGGGCGCGGCCACCGGTGCCGGGGCTGGCGCGGGCTTGGGCTCTTCCTTCTTGCCGCAACCCATGACGGCTGCCGCCGCCACGGCCGACAGCGCGGCCACTTTCAGTAGGGAACGTTTGGTCAGATCGGTCATGGGTTTCCTCTTTCTTCTCTGGGGACAGGTGGACAAAGACTCAGATTATGAGCCGGGATAAAACGATTTTCCAATGGCGGCGGGCATATTGATGCGGATCCATTGCGGGTTGCGCGAAATCAAGGCCAGCACCACGATGGTGGCCACATAGGGCAGCATCGACAGGAACTGGCTGGGCACCTCGACCCCGATGCCCTGCAAATGGAACTGCAGCATGGTCACGCCGCCAAACAGGTAGGCACCAAGCAAGACCCGGGCCGGGCGCCAGGTGGCGAAGGTGGTGAGGGCCAGCGCGATCCAGCCCTTGCCTGCGACCATGCCCTCCACCCACAACGGCGTGTAAATCACCGAAATGTAGGCCCCGGCCAGCCCGCACAGCGCCCCGCCCGCCACCACGGCCGCCAGCCGGATGCGCCGCACCGGGTAGCCCAGCGCATGGGCCGATTCCGGGCTTTCGCCCACGCTGCGCAGCACCAGCCCGGTGCGCGTGCGGTAGAGAAACCAGATCATCCCCAGTGCCAGCGCCACCGTGAAATACACCATGGGGTGGTGGCGGAACAGGGCCGGGCCCAGCAGCGGAATATCGCCCAGCACGGGGATCACATAGTTGACCCGGTCCGGCATTTTTTCCTGCACATACTGAATGCCGGCAAAAGCCGAGAAACCCGCGCCGAACAGGCTGAGCGCCAGGCCCGTGGCGTACTGGTTGGTGTTGAGCCAGATCACCAGCACGCCAAAGATGCCCGCCAGCAGGGCCCCGGCGCCCATGCCCGCCGCGAAGCCGAGCCAGTCGCTGCCGGTCTGCACCACGGTGGCAAAACCGGCGATGGCCGCGCACAGCATCATGCCTTCGGCGCCCAGGTTGACGATGCCGGATTTTTCGTTGATGAGCAGCCCCAGCGAGGCCAGCGCCAGCACCGTGCCGGCGTTCAGTGTGGCGGCGATGAGCAGTGCGTAGCTTTCCATCACGTAGCCTCCTGGGCGTGTACAACCCGCCCTGCCGCAGACGGCTTCGGTGGGGGGCGAACCAGCCTGTAATTGACCAGCGTGTCGCACGCCAGCAGCGTGAACAGCAGCAGGCCCTGGAACACGCCCGTCAGCGATTTGGGCAGCCCCAGGCGCGACTGCGCCAACTCGCCCCCGATGTAGAACATGCTCATGAGAATGGCCGAGAACACCATGCCCACCGGGTGCAGCCGCCCGACATACGCCACGATGATGGCGGCAAAGCCGTAGCCCGCGGGGACGTAAGGCGTGAGCTGCCCGATCGGCCCGGCCACCTCCAGCGCACCCGCCAGGCCTGCCATGCCGCCCGACACCAACAGCGCCGTC
>JBGSNW010000467.1:0-2354 GCA_041739435.1 Burkholderiaceae bacterium | reverse complement strand
TGCCCGCTTTTGCGCAGGAGCCCGCATGACCACGGCTGCATTGTCCCGGCCGCTTGCCGCGGCCAGTGTCGGCGCGCGTCGCCCGGCCCGTCGTGTTCTGCCCGGCTTTCACCTGACGCTGGGTTTCACGCTGTTCTATCTGAGCCTGATCGTGCTGATCCCGCTGTCGGCGCTGATGTTCAAAACCTTCACCCTGAGCTGGGAGCAGTTTTGGGCGGCCATCAGTTCGCCGCGTGTGCTGGCTTCGTACCGGCTCACGTTCGGCGCCTCGTTGATCGCGGCGCTGGTCAACGCAGTGTTTGGACTGCTGGTGGCCTGGGTGCTGGTGCGCTACCAGTTTGTGGGCAAGAAGGTGGTGGACGCGCTGGTGGACCTGCCCTTCGCCTTGCCCACGGCCGTGGCCGGCATCTCGCTCACGGCGCTGCTGGCCAACAACGGCTGGATCGGGCAGTACACCGAAGCCTGGGGCCTCAAACTGGCCTACAACCCCAACGGGGTGGTGATCGCGCTGATCTTCATCGGCCTGCCCTTTGTGGTGCGCACCGTGCAGCCCGTGCTGGAAGACGCCGAGAAAGAACTCGAAGAGGCCGCGCTGTGCCTGGGTGCCACGCGCCTGCAGACCTTCACGCGTGTGATTCTGCCCACCATCCTGCCCGCGCTGCTGACGGGTTTTGCATTGTCGTTCGCGCGCGCCATCGGCGAATACGGCTCGGTGATATTTATCGCAGGCAACATGCCGATGATCTCCGAGATCACTCCGCTGATCATCATCAGCAAGCTCGAGCAATACGACTACGCCGGCGCCACGGCAGTGGCCGTGGTGATGCTGGTGTCTTCATTTGTATTGCTGCTGGTCATCAACGCGCTGCAAGCCTGGCAGCGCAAGCGCTCCGGGGGGGCCATGGCATGACATTCACGCCGCTTTTGTATGCCGTTGCAGCGCCTGGCGCCGAGGTTTTTTCATGAGTGTGGCTCATCGCGCTTCCATCACGTCCACCGAATCGGCATGGGTGCGGCGCACCCTGATCGGCGCCGCGCTCGTATTCATGCTGCTGTTTCTGGTGCTGCCGCTGGCCGCCGTGTTTGCCGAGGCTTTCCGCAAGGGCGGGGCGGCCTACTGGCAGGCCCTGCAGGAGCCCGACGCCTGGGCGGCGATCCGGCTCACGCTCCTCACGGCGGCCATTGCGGTGCCGCTCAACCTGGTGTTTGGCATTGCCGCCGCCTGGGCCATCGCCAAATACGAGTTTCGCGGCAAGGCGTTTTTGACCACGCTGGTGGACCTGCCGTTTTCGGTGTCACCCGTGGTGGCCGGCCTGATTTACGTGCTGGTGTTTGGCGCGCAGGGCTGGCTGGGCCCGTGGCTGGCCGAGCACGACATCCGCATCGTGTTTGCCGTGCCCGGCATCATCCTGGCCACGTTGTTCGTGACCTTCCCTTTCATTGCGCGCGAACTCATCCCGCTGATGCAGGCGCAGGGCAACGACGAAGAGCAGGCCGCCATCGTGCTGGGGGCCACCGGCTGGCAGACCTTCTGGAATGTGACCCTGCCCAACATCAAGTGGGGCTTGGTGTATGGCGTGATCCTGTGCAACGCGCGGGCCATGGGAGAGTTTGGCGCGGTGAGCGTGGTGTCGGGCCACATTCGCGGCCAGACCAACACCATGCCGCTGCATGTGGAGGTGCTCTACAACGAATACCAGTCGGTGGCCGCGTTTGCCGTGGCTTCGCTGCTGGCCCTGCTGGCGCTGGTCACGCTGGTCGTCAAATCATTGGTGCAGTGGCAGTTTGAGCGCGAGTTCAAGGCCGCCGCCAACCTGCCGCCCGAACGCCCTTCACATGACACAACCGCCGTTCGGGCTGGGCCGCTCGAAGCCCTTCGACAAGCCCAAGGCGAACGGCCTCTGGGACACACCTCATGAGCATTGAAATCCGCAACATCAGCAAACACTTTGGCGACTTTCGTGCGCTCGACGACGTGTCGCTGGACATCTCGTCGGGCGAACTCGTGGCGCTGCTCGGCCCCTCGGGCTGCGGCAAGACCACGCTGCTGCGCATCATCGCCGGGCTGGAGACGGCCGACCACGGCAACATCCTGTTCAGCGGCGAAGAAAAAACCGACACCCACGTGCGCGAGCGCGAAGTGGGCTTTGTGTTCCAGCACTATGCGCTGTTCCGCCACATGACCGTGTTCGAGAACGTGGCTTTTGGCCTGCGGGTCAAGCCACGGGGCCAGCGACCGTCTGAAGCGCAGATCCGCAAGAAAGTGCACGACCTGCTTCAGCTCGTGCAGCTCGACTGGCTGGCCGACCGCTTCCCCGCGCAGCTCTCGGGCGGGCAGCGCCAGCGCATCGCCC
>JBGSNW010000142.1:0-2203 GCA_041739435.1 Burkholderiaceae bacterium | reverse complement strand
AAGGGCATCCCGGTGGGCGAGGTGCAGACCGTGGTCGAGCGCGACGACAGCGGCGAACGCAGCGGCGTGTACCGGCTGGCGGCGCGCCTGAAAATCGGCGGCGAACTGAGCGACGCGCAGTTGCGCGAGCTCGAAACCGTGGCGGGCAAGTGCCCCGTGCACAAGCTCATGACCGCCGTCACCACCGAGGTGACCACGTCGGTGGAACGGATCGGGTGAGCGAATCGGCTGAAAGGGTTTGCCATGGGCATCGCACTCACCCTGAAAGGGCAGGAGAAGGATCTGGGCGACGGCTTCCTCGTGCGGCGTTTCCTGCCGGACGCCCGGCGCCAGTCGGTTGGCCCCTTCGTGTTTTTCGATCATTTTGGCCCGGTGACGGTGCAGCCCGACAGCGCGCATGACGTGCGGCCGCACCCGCACATCGGCCTGGCCACGGTGACCTACCTCTTTGACGGCGCCATCACCCACCGCGACAACCTGGGCTGCATACAGGTCATCGAACCGGACGCCATCAACTGGATGACGGCCGGGCGCGGCATCGTGCACTCCGAACGGCGGCCCGAAGCCTTGCGCGGGCGCAGTTACGTCAACCACGGGCTGCAGCTTTGGGCGGCATTGCCCCTGGCGCACGAGGAGGCCGAAGCGGCTTTCGTGCATACCCCGGCGGCGGCCATTCCGTCGGTTCAGGAGGGCGTGGCGCGCGTGCGGGTGCTGATCGGCTCCGCGTTGGGCGTCAGCTCGCCCGTGGCCACGTTTGCGCCAACGCTCTATCTCGACGTGCAGATGACAGCAGCCGGTGAATTCCTGCTGCCCGCGTTGGCACAGGAACTGGCGATCTATCCGGTGGAGGGCGACATCGCCATCGACGGTGAAAGCCTGCCCGCCCGCACTTTTGCGGTGCTGGCCGAGGGCGCGAGCGCGCAAATCGCCGTGAACGGACCAGCCCGGCTGATGGTGTTGGGCGGCGCGCCACTGGACGGGCAGCGCCACATCTGGTGGAACTTTGTGTCGAGCCGCAAGGAGCGCATCGTGCAGGCTGCGGACGATTGGACCGCCATGCGCGCCGACGCGGGCA
The DNA here is from genome assembly GCA_041739435.1 of Burkholderiaceae bacterium. Classification (GTDB taxonomy): domain Bacteria; phylum Pseudomonadota; class Gammaproteobacteria; order Burkholderiales; family Burkholderiaceae_C; genus PHCI01. The sequence goes on along the minus strand of JBGSNW010000142.1, from coordinate 1,128 downwards.
TGGCGCAGGTGCCGGGCGAAACGGAGTTCGTCCCTTTGCCGGCACGGCGCTTCATCGGATGAGCTTCTTGTGTCAGGCGGTATTTTTCACCTGCGATAAAGACGCGACAGCGAACGCCAGGCCAACGGCGGCGCCGCCGATGACGTCCAGCGCGACATGCTGTAGCGTCGCCATGGTCGACCACGCAATGGTCAGGCAGTATGCTGAAAATCCCCAACGCAGGATCTTCGGAGTGTTCAGTTGCGCGAGGATGCGGTTGAGCCAGCAGGCTGAAAACACCGCCGATGCCACATGCAGCGACGGGAAGGCATTGCCCGAGGCATCGACGCCCTTGATGAGGGCCAATCCCGGGTAGTTGTTCCAGTTGACGCCCGATGGTGGCGTCTGGGTGGGGAATAGCCAGAACAATGCCAGGCAGAACAGGCACAACGCGCCTACCCACAGTCCGTACAGGATCAATGCGCGCAGATTGCCCATCAGCGCCGGCGGCAACGAAACATACACCCAGAGCGACGCGTAAATTGCAAACGACGACGGTGTGAAGGCGATCCAATGATCGAGCCAGATCAGGGGCATCACGAAAGGTGTGCTGCGCGGGTGCTGTAACACCGAAAAATAGGACCAGAAAAACAAGGCCATGAAGAACGTTGTGCCGAAAGCCTTGAGCGGCCAATACCGTCCCAGGCGTTCGGCGACGTGCCGGGGCCATGCCGTTCTCATGAATGGAGGCATGTGCGAAGGCTCATTTCGTTCAGGAAAAACTGGGGCATCCAATGCATGGGGTGGATCGTCAATTCCAGCACGCCGACCCGCTGGCCAAGCGGCTTGGAATATTGTGACGGATGTAGAATGAAAGGTTAAAAAACTTGGGCTTGGGAGGTCAGTTTCCTGTTTTCTCAGGGGCATGGGCTCATCATCACGTTGAACCACCCCGCCTGCCTGAAGCAAGGAACCGGATCCGAGTCGCAACCATGAAATGTATGCTATCAGTAGTGTCCCAACGTTTTTCAGAGGAGCACGAGCTGTTGAGGCTCGAAACTCAGATCTGAATCGATTGAGGGTGGGGTAAGTCGTTGATTTATCGGGGTTGTTTCGAACATGGTCAGGCTCAGGATTTGTAGGATTTCG
>JBGSNW010000082.1:0-1703 GCA_041739435.1 Burkholderiaceae bacterium | reverse complement strand
CACGGCGGCGGCAGCCGCCACGCCCAGGATCAGGCCCCTGCGACGAGGTGCTGCGGTGGTGGCCGTCGATTCGGGCGTCGGGTATGGGGAGGGCTCGCTCATGGGGGTCATCATGCCTCAATCAGGGTGCGCAGGGCCCGCAAGTCACCGCGGGGCGCGCGGCCTTTGGCGTCGGGCTTGAGGGCGCCGCGCAGGTCGTCATGGTCGTGGATCAGCAAATGGACCCCCACCGCCTCGCCAAGTTCCTCGCACCGGGCGTGGATGCTGAGCGCGTCCACGAAGCCGCCGCCCGTGCCCGGCGCCGTCCGCGCTTCGTAGGCCACCTGCCGGTCGATCAGCGCCAGTTCGGCCGACTTCGGGTCGTCGCAATACAACTGAATATAGATGTCGGACAACCGGGTGGCCGTGCCGCGCCAGACCGCGCCCTGCAAGTGCGGGCGAAATACCGCGAGCCGCTCCATCCAGACCAGCGCCAGCCGCCGCAGCGCCGCCAGTTCGGCGGGCTGGGTGTCGCCGCAGAACAGGGCGATGTAGTCGCGCACTTCGTCTTCGATCTGGTCGTTGTCGGGCAGGGCGGTGCGTGCCGGCAGGCCCAGCTGTTTGAGGGCGCGGCGCTTGGCCGGGCCGTATTCGAGCCCCTCTTCCACCACCAGACGCGCGGTGGTGGCGGCAATTTCCGACTTCAGACTGTCCATTTCGGGGCATTTTGCATCGCCGGGCCATGGCCTGCCAGAAGCGGCCGCCGCACGGCCCCATGACAGCCGCGCCACTGCGCCGCGCCGCATGCCCCTCCTGATTTGTAAGCTACCTTTTATATAGCTAACTATGACCATTTGACGGGGGCAAGAGGCCAAAAAAGCTTAAAAATCGCCGTAGAATCACGGGATGCACATTCACATCCTCGGTATTTGCGGCACCTTCATGGGCGGCGTCGCGGCGCTCGCGCGGGAAGCCGGGCACAGGGTCACCGGTTGCGACGCCGGCGTGTACCCGCCCATGAGCGACCAGCTGCGTGCCCTGGGCATTGAACTGATCGAAGGCTTTGGCGCCGACCAGATGGCACTCGCCCCGGACCTGTACGTCGTGGGCAACGTGGTGTCGCGCGCCCGGCTGGCCGACGGCACGCCCAAATTCCCCCTGATGGAGGCCATTCTTGACGCCGGCGCGCCCTACACCAGTGGCCCGCAGTGGATGAGCGAACACATCCTGCAAGGCCGCCACGTGCTGGCCGTCGCCGGCACCCACGGCAAGACCACCACCACCGCCATGCTGACCTGGATTCTGGAATGCGCCGGCCTGCAGCCCGGTTTTCTGGTCGGCGGCGTGCCCCTGAACTTCGGCGTCTCGGCGCGCCTGGGCACGGGCAGCACGTTCACCATTGAAGCCGACGAATACGACACCGCTTTTTTCGACAAGCGCAGCAAATTCGTGCATTACCGGCCACGCACGGCCATCCTGAACAACCTGGAGTTCGACCACGCCGACATTTTTGACGACCTGGCCGCCATCGAGCGGCAGTTTCACCACCTGGTGCGCACCGTGCCGTCCAGCGGCCGTGTGGTGGTGAACGGCCTGGAAGAAAGCCTGGACCGTGTGCTGCACCAGGGCTGCTGGAGCGAGGTGCGCAGTTTTGGCGCGGCCACCAGCGATTTCACCGCCAGCGGCGACCCCGGCGCGTTCACCGTGCTGCGGCGCGGCGTGCC
>JBGSNW010000077.1:0-5468 GCA_041739435.1 Burkholderiaceae bacterium | reverse complement strand
TTCACTCGCATGCACACTACGCACATGAGAACTTGCACGTTAGGCACATCATACGTGACACTTTTTGGTGCGTGACTAACGGCGGGTGGGTGGGTGCCGCCCTGGTTCTCGGCGGCCTCGCACCAGATGCCGCCGCCGTGGCGCTCCAGGATGCGGTGCACCGTGGCCAGGCCGACGCCGTTGCCTTCAAAGTCGTTCGCGCCGTGCAGGCGGTGGAAGGGTTTGAAGAGTTTGTCGGCATGCGCCATGTTGAAACCCGCGCCGTTGTCGCGCACGAACAGCACGGTGGGGCCGTCGGCGGTGCGGGGCAGGGCACCAAACTCGATGCGTGCCTGGGGCGTGTGTCGGCTGTACTTCCAGGCATTGCCGATCAGGTTTTCAAGCACGATGCGGGCCCAGGACGGGTCGCAACGCACGGTCACGTCGGGCTGAACCAGCGCCTGCACCAGGCGCTGCGGGTGGCGTTGGTGTTCGGCGTCCATGATCTGGGTGGCGATGGTGCTCAGGTTCACGTCGGTGGGTTTGAGTTCGCTGCGGCTCACCCGCGACAGCGCCAGGATGTCGGTGGTGATCTGCTCCATGCGCGCGGTGCCCAGCAGCACACGCTGGAACAGGCGCTGCTCGTCCTCGCCCAGCCGGTCGGCCAGGCGGCGCTGCAGCAGGTGGGTGAAGCCGTTGATGGTGGTCAGCGGGGTTTTGAGGTCGTGCGAGACCGAATACGCAAACGACTCCAGCTCGGCGTTGAGCGACTCCAGCTGCGCGGTGCGGTCTTTCACGCGCTGCTCCAGCACGTCGTTCATCTCCTGGATCTGCCGGTCGCGGCGCAGCCGGGTGAGTTCGGCGGTGCAGCGGCTGGCAAAAATCTGGATCAGCGCGTCGCGGTCGGTCGACGGTGCCAGCGGCTGGCGCCACATGGCGTTGAGGATGCCCACCGACGAACCGTCGGCGTCGCGAAGGGACACGCCGACGTAGGCGCGATAACCGCCTTCGGACAAAAACTCGTCGCTGGGGAACAGTTTTTCAACGTCGTTCTGGTACTGGCACAGCAGCGGTCCGTTGAGCGCGCTGGCGCAGGGTGTACCGGCCAGGTTGTAGGTGATGTTGGGGGCGATCTGCCCGTCCGAGCAGAGGGCCAGCGAGGTGACGGTCAGGGCCGGGCGTGCGCCCAGTTCTCCCACCATGACCACGTCGGCCCCGACGGCGTGCGCCAGGCTTTGCACCAGCGAGCGGAAGAACGCCTGCCCCGTGTGGCCCGACAGGCCTTGTGCCACTTCCACCAGCACCGCCTCGCGGCGCTTCTGATCGGTGACATTCAGGGTGCAGGCCAGCACGCATGACTGACCTTCGATTTCAATGATCTCGGCCCAGATACGGCAGTCGGCCAGACTGCCGTCCTTGCAGCGCAGGCGCACGTCGTAGCCGTCCACGCGGCCGGTGTGGCGCAGGGCAGCCACGTAGCGCTCGCGGTCGGTGGAGGCGGGCCACACGGTGGCCACGGCTGAATCGGCCTTCAACAGATCTTCGCGGTCATAGCCCAGCACCTGCGTCTGGGCCTTGTTGACTTCCAGGTACTTGCCGTCACTCAGGCGAGAGATGGTCATGCCCACCGGCACAAAATTGAAACCCTTGGAAAAACGTTCCTCGGAACGTCGCAACTGGTCCTCGGCCACCTTGCGCGCGGCCAGCTCCCGAGCCGCCTGACTCAGTGCGCGCAGCGCCATGCGGCGGGTCTGGTAGATGCCCCCGGCGGTGATGATCAGGATGATGGGTGAAGTCAGCCAGGTGGTCAGGCTGGTGCGTCCCGCCGGGGTGGGCATCAGCCCGGTGACCTGCATGTAGGCCAGCGTCGCAAAACCCAGCAACCCGATCAGCACGGCAATGGTCAACGCCCGGGCCCGCAGGAAGGTGCCACCCGCGACGATGCCGACAAACATGGTCAGCAGTGCCGGGCTGGCGACCGTGCCATGGCGCCACGCCCCATAGGCGCCGTTGGCCATGACCGCGATGACGAACACAAATGCGGCTGCATCGAACCGGCCCCGGTGTTGCAGCCAGCCGCTGGCCACAATGCCCAGCCACAGGGCCAGCATGGCCAGGGTGCCTTCCAGCGCGCCGTTCGACCAAGCCCCGCCCATGGCCAGCCGAACCAGCAGCAGCACGGTCAATGCCGCCAGGCAGATGCGCAGGATCAATCGCAGTGCCTGCTCGTATTGCTGATCGAGCACCCGTTTGGTGTGATGTGACAGCGCGTTCAGTGCAGCGTTCATGGCAACAGTCAGGTGGACAGGCTCAAGCGGTTGAGGGGCGCAACGGTATCACAGGCTCAGACCTGGGGCGAGTGGGGCGGCCGCAGCGGCGGGCTGACCATGAACTCGTGCGGCGGGTCGAAGGTGAAGAAAAACGTGGTGCCCTGGCCTTCGGCGGAGGTGCATTCAATCGCGCCACCGTGGCGCTCCAGGATGCGGTGAACCGTGGCCAGGCCCACACCGGTGCCTTCAAATTCGCTGCTGCCGTGCAGCCGCTGGAACGGCTTGAACAGCTTGTCGGCATAGGCCATGTCGAACCCCACGCCGTTGTCCCGGATGAAAAACACCTTGCGGCCATCGGGCCGCTCGGGCAGGGTGCCCAGTTCGATGCGCGCCAGTGGCTGCCGGCCAGAATACTTCCAGGCGTTGCCCATCAGGTTGTCCAGCGCGATGCGGGCCAGTTGTGGGTCGCAGTGCGCCATCAGACCCGTGGGTGCGATCACCTGCACGGTGCGTTGGGGTTCGTTCTGGCGCAGGGCGTCGTCGATCAGGCGCGCCAGATGGCCCAGGTCCACCTGCTGCCGTCGAAGCTCGCTGCGGCTCACGCGGGCCAGCATCAGCATGTCGGCGGTGATCTGTTCCATGCGACCGGTGGCAACCAGGATGCGTTGCAGCAGCCGCCGGTCGGGCTCGGTCAGGCGGTCGGCGGCCTGTCGCAGCAGCATCTGCGTGAAGCCGTTGATGGTGGTCAGCGGTGACTTGAGGTCGTGTGACACCGAATACGAGAACGCCTCCATCTCGGCACTCACGGTTTGCAGCTCCTGGGTGCGCTCACGCACGCGCTGCTCCAGTGTTTCGTTGAGCTGGTGGATGTCGCGGTCGCGGCGCAGGCGCACCATCTCGGCATTGGTGCGGCCAGCGAAAATCGACATCAGGGACTTGCGGTCGGCTGAACTTTGCAAGGGCTGGCGCCACAACGCGCACAGCACGCCGATGGGCGTGCCGTCGCCATCGCGCAATGCCATGCCCATGTAGGCCTGGAAGCCGGTGCCGGTGACAACGGCACTGCGTGGGTACTGCGCGTCCAGCCCCTCGGGCACAAAATGAAGCGCGGTGCTGCGCAGGGCGTCCCCGCAGGGTGAACCGATGATGGGGTACCAGAAATTGGTACCCGGCTGGCCGTTCAGAAACACCGCCCGTGACTGGATGCCGCCGGGGTCCACCACTTCGCCCACCTGGACGCAGTCGGCGCCCAGGGCCTGGGCCGCCTGCTCCACCAGCGCCTGAAAGAACTTTTCACCCGTCTCGGCCGAAACGCCCTTGGCCACGTTCAGCAGCAGGGCTTCGCGGCGCCGTTCGTCCGTGATGTCCATGCTGTAGGACAGGATGCAGGCCTCGCCGTTCAGGTCGATCCGCTCAGCCCATTCGCGGATCGGCACCAGACGGCCGTCCTTGTGGCGCATCTGGGTTTCGTGCGCGACCAGTCGGCCTTGTGCATTGAATGCCTCGATGTAGCGCGCGCGGTCTTGCGGTGTGGGCCACAGGCCCATCTCGGTGGTGGTGTGACCCAGAAGTTCATCGCGGCTGTAACCCAGGGTGCCTTCCTTGGCCGCGTTGACTTCCAGAAAAAGCCCGTCGGATTGCCGGGTGATGGACTTGGCCAGCGGACTGAAGTTGAAGGCCTTGTAAAACAGCTCCTGTGATCGCAACAGCTGCTCGCGTGCGCGAACCTCTTGCGACACATCGGTGATGATGCACACCACCACCCGCTCGGCGCCTTCGCCGGCCATTTCGGCCGACACCTGCACGTCGACTTCTCGCCCGTCCTTGCGGCGCACCCGGGCGGGTTCATTGGCAACGCGCCCACCGTTGGCCTCGAACTTGGCCAGGATCTGGTCGCGCAGTTCGGGGGGCGACCAGAAGTTGATGTCGTCGCGGCCTTCGAACTCGTCGCGCTGGTAGCCCAACACCTGCTCGAAGGCTGTGTTGACTTTCAGGAAATGCTCGTGCCGTGCGTCCTGCACGGTGATGGCGGCCAGGCTGTTCTCGAACACGCGCTCCAGCAGCGTGTTGCTGGTCCGCAACTGCTGTTCAACCCGTTCACACTGTTGCAGGATGTTGCGTTGCTCGTACAGCGTGCTGTAGAGAATCTGGCGGCTCGAATGCATGACCAGCGCGACCATCACCAGCACCAGCGCGTGGACCACCCAGGTCTTGGGCGTGACGGCCATGTTGGCGCGCTGGATCAGGCCCTGCATTTCGGCCCACGTCAGAACGCCCAACATGGCCACGCACAACAAAACGATGGCCACCAGGCCCTTGCGCGGCAGGAAGATGCCGGCCGCCACAACGGCCCCGACCAGCGGGAACGCGGCGGCGCTGCGTACCGAGCCGTATGCCACGATGCCTGTTCCGCAGGCCAGCACGATGGCCAGGGTCATGGTGGACGCGGTCGTCACCAGATGGCCTTTGCGGAACACAAAGTACAAGGCCACGGTGACTGCAAGCAACACCACGAGAACCCAGCGCTCGGCCAGGGTGTCGTTCGTGCCCCATGACAACACCAGAAGCGCGGGCAGCGCGACCAGGAGACAGCGCAGAAAGATGCCGACCGCGCGCTCGTACTGTTGTGTCAGGTGTGCAGAGGAGTCCGCGGACTGCAAAGGCGGTTGGGGTTCGGGCATGTTTCTCGGCGGCTTGGCATGTTCAACTCCCAAAGGCTTGCAGGGCTGCCGCCGCACCTGGGGTGCGGCGGCGAGCAGCGGTTCCAACGATATTTATTATGCGAATCGATGCAAATTATGGGCCTGAAAAAAAGCTTGTACGTGAAAAAAAACGAAGGGTGCGGGCTTTTTTTAATCAATCCCTGGCGACCGGACGGTCCAGAATACTTACCCACTCGCTCCAGCTGCCCGCGTACAGGCCGGTGGGCCCCAGACCCGCAATTTCCATGGCCAGCACATTGGGCACGGCGCTCACGCCGCTGCCGCAGTGATGCACCACGCTGGCCGGGTCGCGCCCACCGAGCAGGGCTTCGAATTCGGCACGGAGCGCGGTCGGCGATTTGAATCGGCCGTCGGCGTCGAGGTTGAGCGAAAACGGCCGGTTGAGCGCACCCGGAATGTGCCCGGCCACGGGGTCGAGTGGTTCGACCTCGCCGCGAAAGCGTGGCGCGGCGCGCGCGTCCAGCAAGGTCTGGTCGGCGCGGCCCAGCTTTTGCAG
>JBGSNW010000032.1:0-5268 GCA_041739435.1 Burkholderiaceae bacterium | reverse complement strand
CACGGCGGGCGGGTCTGGGCCGCATCCGCGCCGGGCGAGGGCGCCACCTTCTACTTCACGCTGGGCAGCGCGCCGCTTTGAGGGGCTGACGGGCGGCGTCGGTTCAGAATGCTGCTGTGGCACACTCGCGCCCCCGGGTTTTGCCGATCGGCGCACCAGCCCTTCCACATCATTTCGCAATGCAAAAAATCATCGACCAGATCGCCGCGGAGATCCGCGTTCAGCCGCATCAAGTCAAAACCACGGTGGCCTTGCTGGACGGCGGCGCCACCGTGCCGTTCATTGCGCGCTATCGCAAGGAAGCGACCGGTGGGCTGGACGACATCCAGTTGCGCGAGCTGGAATACCGCCTGGGTTATTTGCGCGAGCTGGAAAGCCGCCGCGCGGCCGTTCTCAAAAGCATCGAAGAGCAGGGCAAGCTGACCCCGGCATTGCAGGCCGCCCTGCAGGACGCCGCCACCAAGCAGGACCTGGAAGACCTGTACCTGCCCTACAAACCCAAACGGCGCACCAAGGGCCAGATCGCCCGCGAGTTTGGCCTGGAGCCGCTGGCCGACCGGCTGTTTGCCGACCCCGCGCTGAACCCCGCCGACGAGGCCGTGGCCTTCGTCAGGGCCGAAAAGGGTGAGGGCGGCGAAGACTTCACCACGGTGCCCGCGGTGCTCGACGGCGTGCGCGACATCCTGTCCGAACGCTGGGCCGAAGACCCGGCACTGGTGCAGTCCCTGCGCGAATGGCTCTGGGCCGAAGGCCTGTTCACCAGCCGCCGCATGGAGGGCAAGGACGAGCACCAGGCCGAGGTGGCCAAGTTCCGCGACTACTTTGACTACAGCGAACCCGTCGCCCGCGTGCCTTCGCACCGCGCCCTGGCGGTGTTTCGCGGCCGCGCGCTGGAGATTCTGGACGTCAAACTTGTCGCGCCCGAGCCATTTTATGAACAAAATAAGGCCTTAGCCCCCGTAGAATCTACACAGTTTGCTATTAAAACAGGATCATCGTCGGTGCCGTCCCTGGCCGAGGGCCGGATTGCCCTGCACCTGGGCTGGCGCCATGCCGGGCGCGCGGGCGACGACCTGATCCGCAAGTGCGTGGCCTGGACCTGGCGCGTCAAGCTCAGCCTGTCCACCGAGCGCGACCTGTTCACCCGGTTGCGGGAAAACGCCGAAAAAGTGGCGATCAAGGTGTTTGCCGACAACCTGCGCGATCTGCTGCTGGCCGCGCCCGCCGGGCCGCGGGTCGTGATGGGGCTGGACCCGGGCATCCGAACCGGCGTGAAGGTGGCGGTGGTGGACGCGTCGTCGCGGCTGCTCGACACCGCTACGGTGTACCCGCACGAGCCCAGGCGCGACTGGGACGGCGCGCTGCACACGCTGCAACAGCTGTGTGAAAAGCATGGCGTGAACCTGATCGCCATCGGCAACGGCACCGCCAGCCGCGAAACCGACAGGCTCGCGGCCGACCTGATCAAGCGCATTTCCGTTCGGGCTGAGCCTGTCCTTCGACAAGCTCAGGATGAGCGGGATTCAGGCCCTTCGACAGGCTCAGGGCGAACGGATCCCGTGCAGAAGGTGGTGGTCAGCGAAGCCGGCGCCTCGGTGTACAGCGCCAGCGAGTTCGCCTCGCAGGAAATGCCCGACGTGGACGTGAGCCTGCGCGGCGCCGCCAGCATCGCCCGGCGTCTTCAGGACCCGCTGGCCGAGCTGGTCAAGATCGACCCCAAAAGCATTGGCGTGGGCCAGTACCAGCACGACGTGAACCAGAGCGAACTGGCCCGCACCCTGGAGGCCGTGGTCGAAGACTGCGTGAACGCCGTGGGCGTGGACCTGAACACTGCCAGCGTGCCGCTGCTGTCGCGCGTGTCGGGCCTGTCGGCCAGCGTGGCCAGGGCGGTGGTGCGCTGGCGCGACACCCACGGCGCGTTCGCCCACCGCCAGCAACTCATGGAAGTCAGCGGCCTGGGCGCCAAGACTTTCGAGCAAAGCGCGGGTTTCCTGCGCATCCGCGGCGGCACCAACCCGCTGGACATGACCGGCGTGCACCCCGAGACCTACCCGGTGGTGGAGGCGATCCTGCGCCAGACCGGCCAACCCGTGGCCACGCTCATGGGCCGCGCCGACCTGCTCAAGACCCTGCAGCCGCAACTTTTCGCCAATGAACAGTTCGGCGTCATCACGGTCCAGGACATCCTCTCCGAGCTGGAAAAACCCGGTCGCGACCCGCGTCCGGATTTCAAGGTGGCCCGTTTCAACGAGGGCGTGGAAGACATCAAGGACCTGCACGCCGGCATGGTGCTCGAAGGCACGGTGAGCAACGTGGCCGCGTTTGGCGCTTTTGTGGACCTGGGCGTCCATCAGGACGGGCTGGTCCATGTGAGCCAGTTGAGCCACAAGTTCGTCACAGACGCCCGCGAAGTCGTCAAAACCGGTGACATCGTCCAGGTACGGGTGGTCGAGGTGGACGTGGCGCGTAAGCGCATCGGCCTGACCATGAAGCTCGGCGAGGCACCGGCGCGCCGCGACGGCCCACGCGAAAACCGGTTTGAAGGGGCGGGGCGGGGCGCCTCGGTGCGACCAGGCCGAGCCGGCGCCGTGCCAACCTCCACGGCCATGGCCTCCGCTTTTGACAAGCTCAAAGGGCGGAATTGAGGCCCGGAAACGGTCAGCAAAACGTCTCAGGTTGTTTTTGCATCTTGATACCGGCAAACCACTCAAGTCGCCGCCAACCGTGCCGACGATACAGACAGATGAAACCAAGAACCTGCTCCGGGAGATTGCCATGCGCCTCGATGCCTTGATGAAACAGCCCCTGTCCCTGCCGACGGTGCCGAAGATTGCCGCCCGGTTGATCTCCACATTCGATCAGGAGGAGGTGGACCTGCAGGACATTGCGCGCTGCATCAGCACCGACCCGGTTCTCACCGCCAAACTGCTCAAGGTCGCCAACTCGGCCTTTTTCGGGTTGAGTCGAGCCGCCAGCACCGTGTGCGACGCCATCAACGTGCTGGGCCTGGTCAAGGTGCGGGCGCTGGTGCTGGGGACTATTCTGGACGTGAATTTTCACAGTGTGCCGGGGATGAAGCTCGAACAGTTCTGGCGCTACAGCCTGAACACCGCCACCCTGGCGCGCACCATTTGCCTGCCGCTGCGCATTGACGAGAACACGGCATTCACGGCCGGCCTGTTGCACGGCATTGGCGAGTTGATCATGCACGCCGGCATGCCCGAAGCCATGTGCGAACTGAATCAGCATGTCGATCCGCTGGCGCTGCGCCGGGGCGAGGCCGAAACGGTCATGTTCGGCTACACCTTTGCCGATGTGGGGGCATCGCTGGCGCGCAGCTGGAAGTTCCCCAAGCGCATCGTGGACGCCATCGAGCACCAGCTGTCGCCGTTTGAAAACGGCAACTACGAGCCGATTTCCGGGGCCATCCACCTGGCCGCTTGGCGCTGCCGGGCCGAAGAGAGCAATCTCGGCGGCAACCAGCTGGTCAACACCTATCCGGACGCCATCGGCCTCGCCCTGGGCGTGGACCCTGACAGCTTGCTGCGCGGCGCGACCATCGTGCGCCAGACCGCCAGCGGGCCGGAGTCTCCCGAATCTACGGAACATTCTGACGAAAAAGCCCACGCATTGCCCGTCTGAGCCTCGCACATTTGCGACAATCGCAGGGATGAAAGCCCTGCACATCCATGCCGGTCCGCGCGCGCGTCGGCATCTGGCCCGGCACGGCCTGCAACCGCATGATGTCGGTGTCATTCCGGCGGCGGCGGGTGGCCCCAAAGGCTTGATCCTTGGTCCGTTGGACCGCTTCATTTTTGGCGAGTGGCTGGCCCGCTCCGAGCAGCCCGTGCATCTGGTGGGCGCCTCGATTGGTGCGTGGCGCATGGCCACGGCCTGCCTGACATCCCCGGTGGCCGCGTTCGAACGGCTGGAGCACGACTACATCCACCAGGACTACACACTCGAGCCCGGGCAGACCAAGCTCTCGGCACGTCACGTCAGCGAACGCTTTGGCGAAAACCTGCAGGCGTTCTATGGGGGCCGCGTGGGCGAGGTGCTGTACCACCCGAGGCTGCGGCTGCACATCGTCACCTCGCGCGGGCGGCACCTGCTGGGGCGGGAACACCGCATCCGCACTCCGCTGGGCTATTTGGGCGCGTTCCTCTCCAACGCGGTGCACCGCAAGGCTATGGGCGCCTGGCTAGAACGGGTGGTTTTCTCGTCACCCCTGCCGTTGTCGGGCGGCGCCTGCACCCCTTTGCCGTTTGCCACCCACGACTACCGCACGCGGCAGATCGCGCTGAGCGCGGCCAACTTCAACCCGGCGCTGCAGGCCAGCTGCTCCATTCCTTTCCTGCTGCAGTCGGTGCGCGACATCCCCGGGGCGCCACCGGGCGCCTACTGGGACGGTGGCATCACCGACTACCATCTGCACCTGCAGTACAACGCCCCCGCCACAGGCGGCGCGCCGCTGGTGCTGTACCCGCACTTCCAGAAAGCCGTGGTGCCCGGCTGGCTCGACAAGAGCCTGCGTTGGCGGCACAAGGCCACGCCGTTCCTGGACCACACCATCGTGCTCGCGCCCAACCCGGAGTGGGTGCGCCGACTGCCCCATGGCAAGCTGCCCGACCGGACCGATTTCACCCGTTTTGGCGCCGATCTGCCGTCACGCGTCAAGGCCTGGAGCACCGCCGCCGCCGCCAGCCGCCAACTTGCCGATGAATTCGCCAGCTGGCTGGAACGGCCTTCGATGGACGACGTGCTGCCGCTGTAGCCAGCGGCCTGGCACCGCCTGCTTACATCGAGCGCGCCAGCATCTCGCGGTAATCGTCGGCGCTGGCGATGCGGGGGTTGGTCTTGTGGCAATGGTCGGCCAGCGCGCCGGTGATGATGGCGTCGAACTGGCTCGCCTGCACGCCCATGGCCGCCAGCCCGGTGGGCAGGCCGAGGCGGGCGTTCATGTCGCGAATGGCTTCGGGAATGTCCCCGCCCGACGCCAGCCCCATGGCCTGGGCCATGCGCTGCAGGCGGTTTTCCTTCTGCACCGATTCAGCGGCCGCATTGAACCTGACCACGGCGGGCAAAAACATGGCATTGAGCGTGCCGTGGTGCAGGCGCGGGTCCACGCCGCCCAGGCTGTGGCTCAGGCTGTGCACGCAGCCCAACCCTTTCTGGAACGCCATGGCGCCCTGCATGGAGGCGCTCATGAGGTTCAGGCGTGCCTCGCGGTCCGAGCCGTCGCGCGTGGCGCGCTCGATGTGCGCCCAG
>JBGSNW010000026.1:0-11467 GCA_041739435.1 Burkholderiaceae bacterium | reverse complement strand
TGGTCGCCGCATGGCACGCCAGGCGGCCCGGCAAGACACCCCCGCGCGGGTGAGGGCTGCCGCGGGCGCTATCGGCAAGCTTGCAGCGATTGAAGCTTTTGTTGGCTTGCGGCAAATCGCAAGGGGCTCTAGCATCCACGGCGCGCCGTTCACGCAAGATGTGGGTCGGCCAGCACAAACAAAACAGCCACGACGGAGACAACCCATGCAAAAGCGACTTTTCCTCCACGCCACGACGCTGGCCATTGCAGCACTCGCCAGCGGCCATGCGGCGGCCCAGAACGCCCCGTTCAAGATCGGGTTCATTCTGCCCATGACCGGGCCTCAGGCGTCCACCGGGCGTCAGATTGAAGCCGGTGCAAAACTCTTCCTGGCCGAGCACGGCGACACGGTGGCCGGGCGCAAGGTCGAAATGATCGTCAAGGACGACACCAGCCTGCCCGATGTGAACAAGCGTCTGGCCCAACAGCTGATCGTGGCCGACCAGGTCAACGTGCTGGCAGGATTTGGCATCACGCCTGCCGCGCTGGCCACCGCGCCGCTGGCCACCCAGTCGAAGACGCCCATGGTGATCATGTCGGCGGCCACGTCGAGCATCACCGAGGCCTCGCCCTACATCGTGCGCACCAGCATGACGCTGGCGCAGATCTCGTCGGTCATGGGGGATTGGGCACCACGAAACGGCGCCAAACGGGTGGTGTCGCTGGTCACCGATTACGCGCCCGGCTACGATGCGGAAAAGTTTTTCAAGGAGCACCTGACGCAGAACGGCGGCCAGGTCATCGAATCCTTGCGTGTGCCGTTGCGCAACCCTGACTTCGCCCCGTATCTGCAAAAGGTGCGCGACCTCAAGCCCGACGCCCTGTTTGTTTTTGTACCCTCGGGCGCCGGGGCCGCGGTGGTCAAACAGTTTCTCGAGCGCGGCATGGACAAGGCCGGTATCCGGCTGATTGGCACCGGCGATCTGGCCGATGACGACCAGCTCAACGACATGGGCGATGGCGCACTGGGCGTGGTCACCTCGTTCAACTATTCGATGGCCCACCCGTCGGCCCTCAACAAGAAATTTGTGGACGCCTTCCTCAAGGCCAACAAGGGCATGCGCCCGAACTTCCAGGCCGTTGCTGCCTACGACGGCATGCGCGTCATTTACGAGGCGCTCAAAACCACCAAGGGCCAGGGCAACGGCGACGCCCTGATGGCAGCCATGAAGGGCCAGGCATTCGAGAGCCCGCGCGGCCCCATGTCCATCGACCCACAAACACGCGATGTGGTGCAGAACATCTATCTGCGCAAGGTGGAAAAACAAAACGGGGAGTATTACAACGTGGAGTTTGATACCCGCAAGGACGTCAAGGATCCGGGCAAGGCGAAGTAGGCCGACGCGTGGCGCCGTAAACTACCCGCACGCCATCTTGCGTGCATTTTTCTCCCTGACGCCATGCTTCAACAAACCGCTTTTATTGCCATTTTTCTGACCGCGGCCACATTTTCGACCGGCGCCTGGTCGGCCGACACCGAAACCCTGCCCTCGGGCGTGCGGATCGTCCACACCCAGGTGGGCTCGGGCGCGCAGCCCGTGGCCAGCGATTCGGTGAAGGTGCATTACCGTGGCACGCTGGCGGACGGCAAGGAGTTCGACAGCTCGTACAAGCGCGGTGCACCAGCCACTTTCCCGCTGGGCCGTGTGGTGCCGTGCTGGACGCAGGGGCTGCAGAAGATCAAGGTGGGCGGCAAGGCCACGCTGACATGCCCGCCCGCCACCGCCTACGGCGAGCGAGGCGCCGGCAACGTGGTCCCGCCCAACGCCACGCTGACGTTTGAAGTGGAACTGCTCGCCATCGAAAAATGACGCTGAAGGTGGTCGCACCCGGCTGAACCCCTTGCCTTTGCGTCATGTCCCGTCCGCCTGACCGCCCCGACCTTCCCTGGTTGGCGCCGGGTGATCCGTTCCCCGACACGGTGCAGGCCTGGGGGCCAGGCGATCCGGCGCCGGGCTTGCTGGCCGCCGGTGGCTCGCTGGACGCCATCACCCTGCAGGATGCGTATTCGCAGGGAATTTTTCCATGGTTCAGCGACGGTCAACCGATCCTCTGGTGGAGCCCAGACCCCCGCATGGTGTTGCAGGTGTCCAGTTTTCGACTGCATCGCTCGCTGCGCAAGACGCTTGCAAAGTTTCAGGCCACACCCGGTTGTGAGGTGCGCTTCGACACCGCCTTTTCTCAGGTCATCCATGCCTGCGCGCAGGCACCGCGACCCGGACAATCCGGCACCTGGATCGTCAAGCCCATGGTGACAGCCTACGAAGCCCTCCATCGAGTGGGCCTGGCTCACAGCGTGGAAACCTGGATCGACGGCCAATTGTGTGGCGGCCTGTACTGCGTGTCGTTGGGACATGCAGTTTTTGGCGAGTCGATGTTCGCGCAGCAACCCGACGCCTCGAAAATTGCACTGGCAGCGCTGGTGGCATTTTGCCGACAGCACGGCATGGGCTGGATTGATTGCCAGCAAAATACGCGGCATCTGGCATCCTTGGGGGCCCGCGAAATCAGTCGCCGGGAGTTGCGCCGCTGGCTGCGGCACGACGTCGCGCAACCGACGCCACATTGGCAGTTCGACCCCGTATACTGGAACGCGCTGGCATCACCCCCCGAAAACCCAACGTGACCCTGCTCAAGGACCTTCCGCTCCAGACGCTGCAGTTCTACGCCACTGCGCCTTACCCCTGCAGCTATCTGCAGGGCAAGCAGGCCCGGTCGCAGGTGGCCACGCCCAGCCACCTGATTCACAACGACGCCTACTCCGGACTGGTGACCCGGGGCTTCCGGCGCAGCGGCATGTTCACCTACCGGCCTTATTGCGATGGCTGCCAGGCCTGCGTGCCGCTGCGTGTGCTGACCACCGAATTCAAGCCAGATCGTGTCCAGCGGCGTACCCGGGCAAAGCATGAGAACCTCCAGGCCCGGGTGCTCAAGCTGTGTTTTGTGCCCGAGCACTACCAGTTGTACCTGCGCTACCAGACCGGTCGCCACGCCGGTGGCGGCATGGACCACGACAGCATCGACCAGTACACCCAGTTCCTGCTGCAAAGCCGCGTCAACTCCCGGCTGGTGGAGTTTCGCGAAACACATCCCGACGGGTCGGCGGGCGCTCTCAAGATGGTGTCCATCCTGGATGTCCTCAACGATGGAATTTCCGCGGTCTACACCTTTTATGAGCCCGATCCGGGCGCCAGCTATGGCACATACTGCGTGCTTTGGCAGATCGAACAGGCGCGCCTGATGGGCCTGCCGCATGTGTACCTTGGCTACTGGATCGGCGCCAGCCCCAAGATGAATTACAAATCACGCTTTCAGCCGCACGAAACCCTGGTTGGTGGACGCTGGCAGCGTGGCGCCCCACTCGACACACCGGCCACGTGACACCCGGTCGGACATCGGACGTACACATTGTCCGTCACAATTTCGTTTAGCGCAGAGGCTTTTCACCAAGTAAAATACAACCATCTTCATAGGTTGTCTCATGCGGAAAACCGACCCCAACATTCCCGTCAAGCCGACCGTGCAGGTCATCGAGCGCATGTTTGCACTCATGGACGTGCTCGCCTCGCGTGAAGAGCCCGTCTCGCTCAAGGAAATCAGCGAAAAAACCGGCCTGCACCCTTCCACGACCCATCGCATTCTCAACGACCTGGCCACCGGCCGTTTCGTCGATCGACCAGAGGCCGGCAGTTACCGGCTGGGCATGCGACTGCTGGAGTTGGGCAATCTGGTGAAGGGCCGGCTCCACGTGCGCGACGCCGCGCTGGCACCCATGCGCGAGCTGCACCGGCAGATTCAACAGCCCGTCAACCTGAGCATGCGCCAGGGTGATGAGATCGTGTACATCGAACGCGCGTTCAGCGAGCGTTCGGGCATGCAAGTAGTGCGGGCCATTGGCGGACGGGCGCCGCTGCACCTCACCTCGGTGGGCAAACTGTTTCTGGCCGATGACGACCCCCAACGCGTGCGCGCCTATGCCACCCGCACGGGCCTGAGTGGCCACACCCGCAACAGCATCACGCAGCTCCCCGTGCTGGAGCGCGAATTGTCGAAGGCCCGGCAGTACGGCATCGCTCGCGACAACGAAGAGCTGGAGCTGGGCGTGCGCTGCATGGCCGCCGGCATTCACGACGACCAGGGCAAACTGGTGGCGGGGCTTTCCATTTCGGCCCCCGCGGACCGCATCGACGAAGGCTGGTTACCCCGGCTGCAGGCCACTGCCAATGAAATATCGGCCGCCTTGGGGCATCGCCCGTCAGCGCCTTGATGACCCGGGAAACCGAAGTTGAACACTCGCAGACTTCAGGAAAACCGTGTGTGCGTGGATTTTTCCCGCTTCCACCTCGTTGCCCTTGTGGGCCACAGCGTTGCGCACCCGATTGCACCGTGATCGAGGCACTTGGCCGCATCCGGCGACGAACTCCGGGATTTATGAAGAATCAGGCCTTAGCCCCCGTCAATTAACAGAAGTTTGCTTCTAAAATAGAAGCAACAGCCCTTCTTTAACCACTGACAGTTGCGGCACCGGTGACAGCATGGCTGCGTTCAAGCCAGCGACGAACGCGCTGCGCATCCCCAAGTCGGCTGAGCTTGCCCGCCGAGTCCAGGAAAACCATGATCAGCTTGCGCCCGGCGATACGGGTCTGCATGACCAGGCATTGGCCGGCTTCGGTGATGAAACCCGTTTTTTGCAGGCCGATGTCCCAGTTGGGGTTCTTGACAAGCCGGTTGGTGTTGCTGAACTGCAGCGTACGGCGCCCCACCTCGACCTCGAAACCCTGCGACGTGGAAAGTTCGCGCAGCGCCGGGTAGTTGTAAGCCGCGCCCACCAGTGTGGCCAGATCGTTGGCACTGGACTGATTGCGGCTGGACAGGCCCGTGGGCTCTACATAGCGGGTGTCCTTCATGCCCAGGAGTCGGGCCTTCACGTTCATCTGCTCCACAAACGCATCCAGTCCGCCCGGATAGGTGCGCCCCAGCGCGTGGGCCGCGCGGTTCTCGCTGGACATCAGCGCCAGGTGCAACAACTCACCCCGGGTCAGCGTGGCACCCACGCGCAGGCGCGAGCGGCTGCCTTTTTCGGTGTCCACGTCGGCCTGCGTGATGGTGATGCCTTCATCCATCGGCAATTTGGCGTCGCTGATGACAACACCCGTCATCAACTTGGTGAGTGACGCGATGGGCAGCACCGCGCTGTCGTTCTTGCTGAAGAGCACTTCGCGCGTATCCTGGTCGATCACCAGCGCCACGCTGGATTTCAGGTCAAGCTCGTCCGCCGTGGCATGAAGCCCTGCAATCTGCCCGAACGACGGCTTGGCGGGTGTGGCAACCACACGCACAACGGAGCGCCGCTTGCCGGCCGCGGCCACCTTGGAGGACTTGGCCTTGGCGACCGGAAAGGAGCGTGCCACCCGGCGTTTGGCGGTCTGCTTGCCAACGGTCGCTTTCTTCACGACCTTTTTTTGAGGTGATTGCGCCTGTGCTGGCGGCGCCGACAATGCCAGCACGCTCAGGCTGAGCACACCGGTTTGTAACAGCCGGACAAAAAAACGACGCCACACGGAAATTGCTCGGACGGGCATGAACGCATCTCCGGATCCAAAAGTAATCCGGAGTGTATACAAATGAAAAAATCGCGCAAGATCAATTACTTGCACGACTTTCCTCAAATCAACCTTCGGTTCTAAGTATAAACCCTAGCCTTGTGCAGCCACTCGATCCGATTTGCTCTGTAACTTGTTGAGGGCGCTCAGGTAAGCCTTGGCCGAGGCGACCACAATGTCGGGGTCGGCACCCACGCCATTGACCACGCGACCGCTGTTGGTCAGGCGCACCGTCACCTCTCCCTGGCTCTCTGTGGAACCGCTGATGGCGTTCACAGAATAGAGCACCATCTCGGCGCCGCTTTTGACGTGCGTTTCAATGGCCTTGAGGGATGCGTCGACCGGGCCGTTACCGTCCGATTCACCTTTGACTTCCTTGCCATCCACCGTGAAAACAATTTGCGCATGGGGGCGTTCGCCGGTTTCGCTGTGTTGCGACAAGGAGACAAATCCGTACTGTTCTTTTTCGTGCGTCACACTTTCGTCACTGGCGAGAGCCAGGATGTCCTCGTCAAAAATCTCGGACTTGCGGTCGGCCAGCTCCTTGAAGCGTGCAAAGGCGGTGTTGATGTCGGCCTCGCTTTCCATCTGCACCCCCAGCTCGATCAGGCGCTGCTTGAAGGCATTGCGACCGCTGAGCTTGCCCAGCACGATTTTGTTGGCGCTCCAGCCCACGTCTTCGGCACGCATGATCTCGTAGGTGTCACGGGCCTTGAGCACGCCATCCTGGTGAATGCCGCTGGCATGCGCGAAGGCGTTGGCGCCCACCACCGCCTTGTTGGGTTGCACCACGAAACCCGTGGTCTGGCTCACCATGCGGCTGGCCGCGACGATGTGCTGGGTGTCGATGCCCAGCTCCAGGCCAAAATAGTCCTTGCGGGTCTTCACGGCCATGACGATTTCTTCGAGCGAGCAGTTGCCGGCGCGCTCACCCAGGCCGTTGATGGTGCACTCAACCTGCCGGGCCCCGCCAATCTTCACCCCCGCCAGGGAGTTGGCCACGGCCATGCCCAGATCGTTATGGCAATGCACCGACCAGATGGCCTTGTCGGAATTGGGAACACGTTCGCGCAGCGTCTTGATGAAGTTGCCGTACAGCTCGGGCACGGCATAGCCCACGGTGTCGGGGATGTTGAGCGTGGTGGCGCCCTCGTCGATCACGGCCTCGAGCACGCGGCACAGGAAGTCCATGTCGCTGCGGTAGCCGTCTTCGGGCGAGAACTCGACGTCGGCCACGAGGTTTCGGGCGAAGCGCACGGCCAACCTGGCCTGTTCGAGCACCTGGTCGGGTGTCATGCGCAGTTTCTTTTCCATGTGCAGCGGCGACGTGGCAATGAAAGTGTGAATGCGGGCATTGGCCGCACCCTTGAGCGCCTCGGCGGCGCGCGAGATGTCGCGGTCATTGGCGCGTGACAGCGAGCAGATGGTGGAGTCGCGGATGTTCTGCGCAATCTGCTGCACGGCCTCGAAGTCACCGTTGGAGCTGGCGGCAAAACCGGCCTCGATCACGTCGACCTTCAGGCGTTCGAGCTGGCGCGCGATGCGCAGTTTTTCGTCCTTGGTCATGGACGCGCCGGGCGACTGCTCGCCATCGCGCAAGGTGGTGTCAAAAATGATCAGTTTGTCGGTCATGTCGTTTCTCCTGTTGTCTTCCGTACCCGCGGCATCAAAATCGTTCGCACAAAACAAAAGGCCCGCTGCAGGTGCATACGGGCCTTTGGTGATGGATATGCGCGTGCGCTACCGTCTCCGCCCGTGGGGAGCTAGCAGTAGGGCCAGCGAAATCAAGTTCATGCGTCGACTGTAGCACAGCGGACAAGCGCGCGCAAAACGCAAGCCCGCCCGGTGTCGCCAACGGCTGTCCACGCGCCAACCTCGTTTGACGCCTTGCTCACTTGTGCAGACCGCGCTCGTCGGGCTCGTCGGTGGAGGTGCTGATCACGCTGGTCTGCACACCCCGGGCCTTGCGCCAGCCGTAAATCACGTAGCCGCTCAAACCGTACAACACGAACAGCCCGAACATCACGGTGGGCGGATGAATGTTGATGACCGCAATGCCCAGCGCGATCAGCACGATCACGGCAAACGGCACGCTCTTTTTCATTTGCACATCCTTGAAACTGTAGAACGGCACGTTGGTCACCATGGTCAGGCCCGAATAAAGCGCCAGCGCGAACATCGGCCAGGCCACGGCCCGGCCGGAAATGTCCGCGTCGGTCAGGATCCAGATGAATCCCGTGACCAGCGCGGCGGCGGCGGGTGACGGCAGGCCCTGGAAGTAACGCTTGTCCACCACGGCGGTGTTCACATTGAAGCGGGCCAGGCGCAACGCTGCGCAGGCGCAATACACAAAGGCTGCAATCCAGCCCCAGCGACCCAGCGGCTTGAGCGCCCATTCGTAGGCGATCAGTGCGGGCGCCGCCCCGAACGACACCATGTCGGACAGTGAGTCCATCTGCTCGCCAAAAGCGCTCTGCGTGTTGGTCATGCGCGCCACGCGGCCGTCCAGACTGTCGAGCACCATGGCACAGAACACACCGATGGCCGCCAGATCGAAACGGCCGTTCATGGCCATCACGATGGCGTAGAACCCTCCAAAAAGGGCCGCCAGCGTGAACAGATTGGGCAGGATGTAGATGCCTTTGCGGCGCTTGCGCACCACCACGGCGTTGCCCACGGCCTCAAAGTCGGAATCGTTGCCGTCATGCATAGATAATGCCCGAAGTTCTTTTGAGATGGTTACTTTATGCTATCTTAAATATAGCAAAAATGGTGCTGAAGCGGTCCCTGTCCCGACGGATCATCGTGCGCCAGACCAAACTGCAGTGTAAGCCAGTCCCGGCGTCGCGAAAAACCCCGCAGCCCCCATGAAAAAGGGCCACCGAGGTGGCCCCTGTGCGCAACCTGCCGGGCTGCGTGCGTTTTCAGTTGCGGGTCTGGTCGACCAGCTTGTTCTTCTTGATCCAGGGCATCATGGCGCGCAGTTGCTCGCCCACCACTTCAATCTGGTGTTCGGCATTCAGGCGGCGACGGCTTTGCAGCGTCGGGGCGCCGGCGCGGTTTTCCAGGATGAAGCTCTTGGCATATTCACCGGTCTGGATGTCCTTGAGCACGGCCTTCATGACCTTCTTGGACTCTTCGTTGATGATGCGCGGGCCCGTCACGTACTCACCGTACTCGGCGTTGTTCGAGATCGAATAGTTCATGTTGGCGATGCCGCCTTCATAGATCAGGTCGACGATGAGCTTGAGCTCGTGCAGGCATTCAAAGTACGCCATCTCGGGTGCGTAGCCGGCTTCCACCAGCGTCTCGAAGCCGGCCTTGATCAGCTCGACGGTGCCGCCGCACAGCACGGCCTGCTCGCCGAACAGGTCGGTCTCGGTCTCTTCGCGGAAGTTGGTCTCGATGATGCCGGCCTTGCCGCCGCCGTTGGCCATGGCATAGCTCAGGGCCAGGTCGCGGGCCTTGCCGGTCTTGTCCTGGTGGATGGCCACGAGGTGGGGCACGCCGCCGCCCTGCGTGTAGGTGTTGCGCACGGTATGGCCCGGGGCCTTGGGGGCCACCATCCACACGTCGAGGTCGGCGCGTGGCACAACCTGGCCGTAATGCACGTTGAAGCCGTGTGCGAACACGAGGGACGCGCCCTGCTTGATGTTCGGCGCCACGTCATTGGTGTAGACGGTGGCGATCTGTTCGTCGGGCAACAGGATCATGACCACGTCGGCGGCTTTCACCGCGTCGGCGACCTCGGCGACCTTCAGGCCGGCCTTCTCGACCTTGGGCCACGAAGCGCCACCCTTGCGCAGGCCGACCACGACCTTGACGCCGCTGTCGTTGAGGTTCTGGGCATGGGCGTGGCCTTGCGAGCCGTAGCCGATGATGGCCACCGTCTTGCCCTTGATCAGGCTCAGGTCGCAGTCCTTGTCGTAGAACACCTTCATTTGTTTTCTCCTGTGGATGCAGTTCAATAGTGCCGTTCTCACTGAGCCTGTCGAAGGGCTCAACTCACGCCTGGCCAACCGGCAAGGGCTTCGACAAGCTCAGCCCGAACGGGCTGGAAAAGCTGAGCCTGAAAATTTGCACCGCCCGTGATCAGACCCGCAAGATGCGCTCGCCGCGCCCGATGCCACTGGCGCCGGTGCGGACCGTCTCCAGGATGGCGGCACGGTCGATCGCCTCAAGGAAAGCGTCGTTCTTGGATTGGTCGCCGGTCAGCTCGATGGTGTAGCTTTTCTCGGTGACGTCGATGATGCGGCCACGGAAGATGTCGGCCATTCGCTTCATCTCCTCGCGCTCCTTGCCCACCGCGCGCACTTTCACCATCATGAGCTCGCGTTCGGTGTAGGCGCCTTCGGTCAGGTCCACCACCTTCACGACCTCGATCAGCCGGTTCAGGTGCTTGGTGATCTGCTCGATCACGTCGTCCGAACCGGTGGTCTGCAGCGTCATGCGCGACAGCGACGGGTCTTCGGTGGGCGCCACCGTCAGCGATTCGATGTTGTAGCCGCGGGCCGAAAACAGGCCCACCACGCGGGAAAGAGCCCCCGGCTCGTTCTCCAGCAGGACAGCAATGATGTGTTTCATGGTTGGTAGACGCCTCTTTTCTGAGCCCTCCCCCACGCACGGTAATGCGCGGGCTTGGCTGCAAATAGATTTGTCGTTTGAAGTGTTGTGAAAAACTATTGTTTAAATAGCAAACTATGTCCATTTGACGGGGGCTAACCGCCAATTTACTTATAAATCCTCGCTGCCGAGCAACATCTCGGTGATGCCCTTGCCCGCCTTGACCATGGGGAACACGTTCTCGGTCGGGTCGGTACGGAAATCCATGAACACCGTGCGGTCCTTGAGCTTGCGGGCTTCGCGCAGCGCCGGCTCGACGTCCTGCGGGCGCTCAATGAGCATGCCCACGTGACCATAGGCCTCGGCGAGTTTCACGAAGTTGGGCAGCGCATCCATGTAGCTGTGGCTGTAACGGCCTTCGTAGTCGATCTCCTGCCACTGGCGCACCATGCCCAGATACCGGTTGTTCAATGCGCAAATCTTGATCGGCGTGTTGTATTGCAGGCAGGTGGACAGTTCCTGGATGCACATCTGCACCGAGCCCTCGCCGGTGATGCAGAACACCTCGCTCTCGGGCTTGGCCAATTTGATGCCCATGGCGTAGGGAATGCCCACGCCCATGGTGCCCAGGCCGCCCGAGTTGATCCAGCGGCGCGGCTGATCGAAGCGGTAGTACTGCGCAGCCCACATCTGGTGCTGTCCCACGTCGGAGGTGATGTAGGTGTCGGCGTCCCTGGTCATGTTCCAGAGCGTCTCGACCACATACTGCGGCTTGATCACGTCCTTGTTGGCGCGGTCGTACTTGAGGCAGTCCTTGCTGCGCCAGCCTTCAATGGCTTCCCACCAGCCGCCCAGGGCATTGGCATCGGGCTTGAGGCCGGATTCCTTGATCATCGCGATCAGCTCGGTCAGCACGTCCTTGACGTCGCCCACGATCGGGATGTCGACCTTGACGCGCTTGGAAATGCTCGACGGGTCGATGTCGATGTGGATGATCTTGCGCTCGTTCTGCGCGAAGTGCTTGGGGTTGCCGATCACGCGGTCGTCAAAACGCGCACCCACGGCCAGCAGCACGTCGCAGTTCTGCATCGCGTTGTTGGCCTCGATCGTGCCGTGCATGCCCAGCATGCCGAGAAATTTCTTGTCCGAGGCCGGGTAGGCGCCCAGCCCCATGAGCGTGTTGGTAACCGGGTACCCCAGCATGTCCACCAGCGTGCGCAGTTCCTGGGTGGCGTTGCCCAGCAACACGCCGCCGCCGG
This sequence comes from Burkholderiaceae bacterium, assembly GCA_041739435.1. Taxonomy (GTDB): domain Bacteria; phylum Pseudomonadota; class Gammaproteobacteria; order Burkholderiales; family Burkholderiaceae_C; genus PHCI01. Next base: position 1 of record JBGSNW010000026.1, on the reverse strand, counting down.
T
>JBGSNW010000530.1:0-5177 GCA_041739435.1 Burkholderiaceae bacterium | reverse complement strand
CAGCCTACGAGGCCGACCCTTATCCGGTGCCCGGGCCCGAACGTTAAGCCCCTGAGCTTACGGGCTCGCCGGGGCGCGGCCCGGCGGCGGCTTATTCGCCGAGATAGGCGGCCCGCACCATCGGGTCGTTCAGGAGTTCCTTGCCCGGGCCGCTCATGGTGATCAGGCCGGATTCCATCACGTAACCGCGGTTCGCAATGGCCAGCGCACGGCTGGCGTTCTGCTCGACCAGCAGCACCGTCACACCCTGGGCGTACACGTCGCGCACCACCTCGAAGATCTTGTCGACCATGATGGGCGACAAGCCCATGGACGGCTCGTCCATCAGCAGCACCTTGGGGCGGCTCATGAGCCCGCGGCCCATGGCCAGCATCTGCTGCTCGCCGCCCGACATGGTGCCGGCCAGCTGGTCCTTGCGTTCGCGCAGGCGCGGGAAGATGGTGAACACCTTCTCCATGTCGTCGGCAATGGCCGCCTTGTCGCGTCGCACGTAGGCACCCATCTGCAGGTTCTCGATGATGGTCATGCGGGTGAACACGCCGCGGCCTTCCGGCACCATCGCCAGGCCCTGCTTGACCAGGTCCCAGGGGCCCTGGCCACGGATGCTCCGGCCCAGGTATTCGATGTCGCCATCGACAAACGGTAGCGATCCGGTGACGGCTTTCATGGTCGTGGTCTTGCCCGCGCCGTTGGAGCCGATCAGCGAGACGAGCTCGCCTTCGTTCACTTCGAAATCGACGCCCTTGACGGCCTGGATGCCGCCATAACCGACCTTCAGGCCCTTGACTTTGAGTAGTGTGTTTGCCATGTCAGTGCCCTCCGGTGCCCAGATAGGCTTCAATCACTTTTTCGTTTTTCTGCACGTCGGCCGGGGTGCCTTCGGCAATCTGCTTGCCGTAGTCGAGCACGGTGACGCGGTCGCACAGGCCCATCACGAGCTTGACGTCATGCTCGATGAGCAAAATGGTGCGGTTGTCCTTGCGAATCTGGTCGATGAGCTCGCGCAGCAGTACTTTCTCGGTGGCGTTCATGCCGGCCGCCGGTTCGTCCAGCGCAATCAGCTGGGGATCGGTGGCCAGTGCGCGCGCGATCTCCAGGCGCCGCTGGTCGCCATAGCTGAGCGTGCGGGCCTTGTAGTCGGCAAACTTGCCAATGCCCACGTAGTCGAGCAGCTCCTGGGCGCGCCTGGCAATGGCGGCCTCTTCGGCCTTGAAGCTGCTGGTGCGAAAGATCGCGCCCAGCAGGCCCGAGCCGGTGCGCACGTGGCGGCCCACCATGACGTTTTCGAGCGCGGTCATTTCGGCAAACAGCCGGATGTTCTGGAAGGTGCGCGCAATGCCGGCCTTGGCCACTTCATGAACGGCCGTGGGCTGGTACGCCTTGCCAGCCAGCTCGAAGGTGCCGCTGTCGGCCGTGTACAGGCCGGTGATGACGTTGAAGAACGTGGTCTTGCCGGCGCCGTTGGGCCCGATCAGGCCATAGACCTGGCCACGTTCGATGGTGATGCCGACGTCGGACAGGGCCTGCAGCCCCCCGAAACGCTTGGAAATGCCGGCGACTTTGAGTACGGTATTGGACATGTCGCCTCCTCAGTTCTGCTGCAGTGATTTGCCATGGTCGGGTGCTGGCCACAGACCCCGCGGACGCATCAACATCACCACGATCATGGCCACCGCGATCAGCAGCTGGCGCAGGATGGCGGAATCCAGCCGCCCGCCCGTCATGGCCTGCAGCGGCCCCGCGACGTAACGCAGCACCTCCGGCAGGGCCGACAGCAGCACGGCGCCCAGGATCACCCCCGGCAGGTGGCCAATGCCGCCCAGCACCACCATGGCGACGATCATCACGGACTCCATGAGGCTGAACGACTCGGGCGACACGAAGCCCTGGAACGCACCGAACATCGAGCCCGCCACGCCGCCAAAGGTGGCGCCCATGCCAAACGCCAGCAGCTTGAGGTTGCGGGTGTTGATGCCCATGGCCTTGGCGGCAATTTCGTCTTCGCGGATGGCCATCCAGGCCCGGCCGATGCGGGAAAGCTCCAGCCGGTGGCAAATGATCACGCTGACAACGGCCAGCACCAGGAACAGGTAGTAATAGAGCGTGACCGATGCGAGCTCGAAACCGCCGATGGTCAGTGGCTTGCCCAGGTTGAACCCGAAGAAGTGGATCGAATCGATCTGGTTCAGCCCCTTGGGGCCATTGGTGATGTTGACGGGGTGATCGAGGTTGTTCAGGAAGATGCGGATGATCTCGCCGAAGCCGAGCGTCACGATGGCGAGGTAGTCGCCGCGCAGCTTCAGCGTCGGCGCCCCCAGCAGCACGCCAAAGCCCGCCGCAAGCAACGCCCCCAACGGAATTACCACCCACAGCGGCATGTGCAGCCCCTGCGGGAACATCGCCTTGACGGCTTCAAAGGTGTCGGACAAGTGGGGCGACGCCAGCAATCCGAACATATAGGCGCCAATGGCATAGAACGCCACAAAGCCAAGGTCCAGCAACCCGGCGTAGCCCACCACGATGTTCAGCCCCAGTGCCAGCATGACGTAGAGCAGCGACGTGTCGGCAATCCGCACCCAGGCGTAGCCAAAGCTTTGCAGGATGATCGGCAATACCAGCAAGGCAATGGCCGAGACCCCGTAAACAAGCCATTTGTTTTGTTTCATGGTGATACTCCGGAGGTCAGGCACGGTCGGCCACACGCTCGCCAAGCAGGCCGGATGGCCGCAGCGTGAGCACGATGATCAGGACGACGAAGGCAAAAATGTCGGTGTAATGGCTGCCCAGCAGACCGCCGGTCAGCGGGCCGATATAACCGGCGCCAATGGCTTCAACCAGCCCCAGCAGAATGCCCCCCACCACCGCGCCAGCCAGGTTGCCGATGCCACCGAGCACGGCCGCCGTGAAGGCCTTCAGGCCCGGCAGGAAGCCCATGGTGTGCTGTACCGTGCCGTAGTTGGACGCATACATGATGCCGGCAATGGTGGCCAGGATCGCGCCGATGATGAAGGTGGCCGAGATCACCATGTCGGGCTTGACCCCCATCAGGGCCGCCACGCGCGGGTTCTCGGCGGTGGCGCGCATCGCGCGGCCCAGGCTGGTGCGGTTGACCAGCCAGGACAGCACGGCGAGTGAAACCGCCGTCACGCCCAGAATCATGATCTGTGTGGCGGTGATCACCGCGCCCGCCACTTCAAACGGCACCGGCGGCAACAGCGTGGGGTAAGGCTTGTAATTGGCCTTCCAGATGATCATGGCCAGCGTCTGCAGCAGGATGGACATGCCCAGGGCGGTGATCAGGGGCGCCAGCCGCGGACTGTTGCGCAGCGGCTTGTAGGCCAGCTTCTCGATCGAGTAGTTGAGCACCGCCGCGACCGTGGCCGCGATGACCATGGCCAGGATCAGGATGATCCAGCCCGGCGCATCGGGCATGGCGTCCTTCATGGTGACGATGCAGGTCCAGCTGGTCAGCGCACCGATCATGAGCACGTCGCCGTGCGCAAAATTGATCAGGTTGATGATGCCGTACACCATGGTGTATCCCAGGGCGATCAAGGCATACATGCTGCCCAGGACCAGACCGTTGATGATCTGCTGCAGCAGGATTTCCATAAGAGTTCTCCGTTTTATTCGCCCACCGGGGCCAGCCATTGCCAACCAGGCACCGGGCGTCACGCGTTGCAGTCTGCTCACGCACCTTGCGTTCGCTTTCTTTCAACTAGCAAAAAACCCGCCACTCTGGTCCGCCGGCGGGTTTGTGGACGCGATTGTAGCCAAGGGTTACGGAATGCTTACGGCGTGTTTTCCCGGGTTTGCCCGGGTTTACCCTCAAGAAAAACGCCCAATCAGCGGCTTTCGGACTCCATCAGTTTTTCTGATTGTTGAGTTTTTCAAGTTCTCTCAACTTATCAGCGATCCGGATCTCCAGCCCCCGCTCCACCGGCCGGTAAAACCCGGGCGCCGCCATGCCGTCGGGCAGGTAGCGCTCGCCGGCCGCAAACCCGTCGGCTTCGTCATGGGCATAGCGGTAGTTCTTGCCGTGGTCCAGGTCTTTCATGAGCTGCGTTGGTGCGTTGCGCAGGTGCAGGGGCACCGGACGCGTGCCATCGCCCTTGACAAAAGCCTTGGCGGCGTTGAACGCCTTGTACACCGCGTTCGATTTGGGCGCGACCGCCAGATACACCACACATTGCGCCAGCGCGAGCTCGCCCTCGGGCGAACCCAGGCGTTCGTACACCTCGGCCGCGTCCAGCGCCAGCCGCAGCGCACGCGGGTCGGCCAGACCGATGTCTTCACTGGCCATGCGGATCAGGCGGCGCGCCATGTAGCGCGGATCAGCCCCGCCGTCGAGCATGCGCACAAACCAGTACAGGGCGGCGTCGGGGTCGCTGCCGCGCACGCTTTTGTGCAGTGCGCTGATGGTGTCGTAGAACTGCTCGCCGCCCTTGTCATAGCGGCGCAGCCGCTCCCCCAGCACCTTGAGCAGCCAGGCGTCGGTGACCTGCGCCAGCTTTTCCCGCTGCGCCGACACCGCCAGCGTCTCCAGCGTGTTGAGCAGGCGCCGGGCATCGCCGTCGGCGTAGGCTACAAGGCGGTCGGTTGCTTCTTTTTCAATGGCTGAAAAGCACCCTGCGACAAGGGCCCGGTCCACAATTTCCTTCAAGTCTTCAGCCCCGAGCGGCTGCAGCACATAAACGGCCGCACGCGACAACAGCGCGGAGTTGACTTCGAACGACGGGTTTTCGGTGGTGGCGCCGATGAAGGTGAACAAACCACTTTCGACGTGCGGCAAAAAGGCGTCCTGCTGGCTCTTGTTGAAGCGGTGAACCTCGTCCACGAAGACGATGGTGCGGCGCTGCTCGATGCCGTCGCGCACCAAAGTGGCCTGCTCCACCGCCTCGCGAATGTCCTTGACGCCCCCGAGCACCGCGCTGATGGTGATGAACTGGGCGTCGAAGGCATCGGCCATGAGGCGTGCAATCGTGGTCTTGCCCACGCCCGGCGGCCCCCAAAGGATGCAGCTGTGCGGCTGGCCCGACTCAAACGCGATGCGCAACGGCATGCCCTCGCCCAGCAGATGCTGCTGGCCGATGACTTCGCCCAGGGTGCGGGGGCGCAGACGTTCGGCCAGCGGCATCGCTGGCGCGTGCGCACGGGGGCCGGTGGCGGCGCTCACC
>JBGSNW010000509.1:0-3171 GCA_041739435.1 Burkholderiaceae bacterium | reverse complement strand
GCCGCCATGAGCGCCAGGCCGGGGAGCATGCCCAACCCGCGCCGGTGGTGTGCGTCGGTCATGTCGAACTGCGCCCGGCCGTAGTTGAAGATCAGCTGCAAGCCATACACATAACCGATGAGTCGCATGTTCAGGCGCGTGTCGCCGTGCAGGATGTGGCTGAACTCGTGCGCCACCACGCCCTGCAGTTCGTCCCGCTTGAGGCGCTCCAGCGCGCCGCGTGTCACCGTCACGACGCTGTCCTGCTGCTCCCAGCCCGCCGCGAAGGCGTTGATGGCTTCCTCGCGGTCCAGCACAAAAATGCGCGGTGTCTTCAGTCCCGAGGCGATCGCCATTTCGTCCACCACGTTGCGAAACCGCTGTTCGGCAAGGTTGGCCGGCCTCAGGATTTCGCGGCCACCCACCAGCGTGGCCACGTGTGCGCCGCCGTCGCGCAGGCGAAGCGTTTCCAGCCAACCGCCGCCAAGAATGAAACCCAGCGCCACCGCCGTGTTGGTCTCGAAAAACCAGCGCGGGTAGCCGAACAGCATGCCGCTGCCCAAGCCCCAGGCGAGCGCGAGCGCGGCGTTGACGGCCAGCACCGTGAGCGTGACCGTGAGGATGAACAGCCACAGCAGCCGACGCGTCGCCCGCCGCGCGTCATCCTGGTGTTGGCGAAACCGCATGAAGTGTCAGAAGGTGGCCCCGGCGGAGGCGGGCGCGCTCAGAAGCTGACTTTGGGGGCCACGCGTTCGACGGCCGAAGTGGTTGATTCGAGCATGGCCGCGGCCTTGAAACCAAAAATGCCGCCGACCAGGTTGGCCGGGAACTGCTGGGCCGCATTGTTGTAGTCGAGCACGGCGTCGTTGTAGGCCTGGCGCGAAAAGCCCACACGGTTCTCCGTCGAGGTGAGCTCTTCCGACAGTTCGCGCATGGTCTGGTCGGCCTTGAGTTCGGGGTAGGCTTCGGCCACCGCCATCAGGCGGCCGAGCGTGCCGCCCAGCAGTGTTTCGGCCGCGCCCAGCGCCACCATGGGCGCCGCGTCAGACGGGTTGGCCCGGGCCTTGCCGGCCGCGGAAAACGCCTGATTGCGCGCGGAAATCACGGCTTCCAGCGTCTCGCGCTCGTGTTGCAGGTATTTGCGCGCGGTTTCCACCAGATTGGGGATGAGGTCGTAGCGGCGCTTGAGCTGCACGTCGATCTGCGCGAAGGCATTGCCGATGGCGTTGCGCAGTCGCACCAGTTTGTTGTAGGCCGCAACGGCAAAAAGAACGATGGCGACCAGGATCGCCAGGGTGATCAACGATGTTGTGTTCATTTCCCCTCCAAGGAGGCCGGCATGCCCGGCCGCCGCACAGTTTAGGGCAGACGATCACCGGGGCAGCATGCCTTTGTGTTGAATAAACGACACCACATCGGCCACACCCGTGCAGGTCTTGAGGTTGGTCATGACGTAGGGCTTGACGCCGGTCGGGGTGCGTCGCATGCGCCGGGTGTCGGCTTCCATCACGCCCAGATCGGCGCCCACATGGGGGGCAAGGTCGGTCTTGTTGATCACGAACAGATCGCTCTTGGTGATGCCCGGGCCACCCTTGCGGGGAATCTTCTCGCCGGCGGCCACGTCGATCACGTAGAGGGTGAGGTCGCTGAGCTCCGGGCTGAAGGTGGCGGCCAGGTTGTCGCCACCACTCTCCACGAACACCACGTCGGCATCGGGGAACTGCGCCAGCATGCGGTCGATGGCCTCCAGGTTGATGGAGGCGTCCTCCCGGATGGCGGTGTGCGGGCACCCGCCTGTTTCCACACCCATGATGCGTTCGGCGGGCAATGCGCCGCTCACGGTGAGCAGGCGCTGGTCTTCCTTGGTGTAGATGTCGTTGGTGATGGCGATCAGGTCGTATTGATCGCGCATGGCCTTGCACAGCATTTCCAGCAGCGTGGTCTTGCCCGAGCCCACGGGGCCGCCAATCCCCACGCGCAGGGGCGGCAGTTTTTTGGTGCGGTTCGCGATGTGGTGAAGTGAGGTCATGGTGTTGGGGGTAAGAGGACCAGGACGGGCTCGGTCCGAGCGGGGTGGACAGGATGGGCAAGGGCGGCGCGTTTGTTCAAGAACGGAAAAGCCGGGAGTATTGCGATTCATGCTGGGCTGAAAGAATGGCCAGCATGGGGGAAAAGGCCTGCCGTTCGCGGTCCATCAATCCGATGGCATGGTCCACGGCCGATGGAATTTCGTCGGCCAGCCGCGCCAGGATCCGCTGGCCGGAATTCTGGCCGAGCGGCACGGACTTGAGCGCCGCCTGCACCATGTTCTCGGCCCAGCCGAAGGCGAAGGCCAATGCGCTGTCACGCACGCTGGCCTGCGTCCGCGACGCCGCCAGCGCGAAGGCGATGGGGTAGGTCGGGTCCATTTGCGCGAGCGCGTCGAGCTGGGGCATGGCATCGGCGCCGGACTGGTTGCGCAGCCATTCCGTCAACGAGCGACCCATCTGCTCGGTTTGCAGTCGCAGCTCGCTGCTTTCACGTGTCTGGAGAACCCAGGCGTTCAGTTCGGCCACGCGGGGCAGATCGCCGCGGCGCCACGCCGCAATGGCCTTGGTCAGCACGGCAAGGTCGCCACGCGCCAGCGTCAGGTGAAGCTGGTTCGCCAGCCAGTCGGAGGTTGTGGCCTCGGTCGTCACGCCCGCATGATCGACGGCGCTTTCCAGGCCCTCGGAGTAGGAGAACCCCCCGATGGGCAGCGCCGGGGATGCGAGCCAGATCAACTGCAGCAGGCTGGGGGCGGGAAGACCGGTGGGTGCACGCATCAGGCGGGGCCGTGGCGCAATGGGCCGAGGACCGGGCCGAGTGGCGGATCGCCGTCCTGGGGGTGGTGGTGTGAATGTCCCTGCGCAGGGTCGTGACCGTGACCGTGGCCGTGGCCGGCTGCCGAATAGGCGCCGCCCTCGGGTTCGAAGGCTTCATCCACGGCGTGCACGATCAGGTGCATGCCCCGCAGCATGTCGGCCAGTACATGGTCCGGTTCGATCTTGAGGTGATCGGGCTTCAATTCGATGGGGACATGCCGGTTGCCCAGGTGGTAGGCCGCCCGCGTCAGATCAAACAGGGTGCCGTGGGCGGGGCAGTGCGTGATGCGCAACACCGGCTGCGCCGCCGCGACGACGCGGATGAGCGACCCGTCCTGCGCGACGAGCA
>JBGSNW010000494.1:0-2912 GCA_041739435.1 Burkholderiaceae bacterium | reverse complement strand
GCGGGCCCTGCGGGCGGCCCAGTCCCCCTGGGACCTGCTGCAGTTTGACCTGGCCAGCTCGGGCCGCTCACGCGCGTTCAAGCGCCTGCAGGGCGACTGGCAAACCTGGCTTCGCGCCCCCCAATGGCGCGCCGTCCGATGGGGCGCTGCCGCGCTGCTCGCCGTCAACGTGGTGGGCATCAATGCATTGGCCTGGCAAGAGCGTTCGGCGCTGGCACAAAAGCGACAGGAAGTGCGCAACGTGCTGACCCAGACCTTCCCGGCCACCCGGGTCGTGGTCGATGCGCCGGTTCAGATGGAGCGCGAAGTCGCCGTGTTGCGTCAGGCGGCAGGCGCCACCTCGGGGGGTGATCTGGAGTCGGTGTTGAACGTGCTGGCGTCGGCGCTGCCCCCGGGTCGCATTGTTTCGGGCGTCGATTTCGCCGCTGGTGAAACACGGTTGCGCGGCCTCGAACTTGGCGCGGCCGAACTCGACACCCTGTCGGACCGCCTGCGTGGCCAGGGGTATCTGGCACGTACCGAAGGTGCCACCGTCGTGGTGCGTCCCACCCCTGTTGCGACCGCGGCAACCGACCGCAACGGAGGGCGCCCGTGACGGCAATTCGCGTTCCCGCGGTGCTGACGGCCCGTTGGGAGGCCCTGGCTCCGCGCGAGCGCCACCTGTTCACGGGCGCACTGGTTCTGGTTGCGCTGGCGCTGGTCTGGTGGGTGGCGCTGGCACCCGCCATGCAGACACTTCGCCGTGCGCCGGCCCTGCACCAGACGCTGGACGCTCAGGTTCAGCAGATGCTCGGACTTCAGGCCCAGGCGCGGGCGCTCCAGTCCCAGCCCGCCATGCGTGCCGACGATGCCCTGCGCGCCCTGGAGTCGTCGGTCAAACAACTTTTGGGTGCCAATGCACAACTCTCCGTGATCGGGGATCGCGCCACGGTCACCCTGCGCGGGGTGTCGGCTGAAGCGCTGGCGCAGTGGCTGGTACAGGTGCGCGTCAATGCCCGGGCCGTTCCGGCCGAGGCCCACCTGAATCGGCGCGACCTCAACAACACCGCAGCCTGGGATGGCACCCTGGTACTGACGCTTCCTGCTCGCTGAGTGGGCGCCCACCGTCATCCGCCGTGATCCGCCCGCCATCCTCTTCTCATGTACGTCCCTGGCGCTGGGCGTTGGGTGGCAGCGTGCTGGGCGTGTTGCTGGCGGTCGTCGTGTGGGCCCCTGCAGCCTGGTTGGCCAACTCGGTGGCGCAGGTCACTCAGGGCCAGTTGCTGCTGACCGAACCACGTGGCACGCTCTGGACCGGTTCGGCGCGCCTGATCCTGGCGGGCGGTTTCGGCAGCCGCGACGCCGCGGCATTGCCTGGCCGCATCGAATGGGCGCTTCGTCCCGTGTGGCTGGGTCTGGGTGCATCGGTGCGGGCGACCTGCTGCACAACATCCCCGCTGGAACTCCGGGCGACAGCGCGTGGCCTGGGCGGCGTGCTGACGTTTTCGGACGGCAACTCACATTGGCCTGCGTCGCTGCTGGCGGGCCTGGGAACCCCCTGGAATACGCTGCAACCCGAGGGCAGTTTGCGGCTTCAGACCGACCGCCTTTCAGTAGAATGGTTCGAAGGCCGCGTGCGCGTGGGAGGCCGTGCCCGGCTGGACGCCCTTGAGGTGTCGTCACGGCTGTCCACGTTACGGCCCATGGGAAGTTATCGCATCACGATTGAGGGAGGCTCTACGTCTACGCTCCAACTCGAAACGCTGGAAGGCGCCCTGCAGCTCAGTGGCACCGGTCGCTGGGTGGGCTCGCGCCTGCATTTTGGGGGAGAGGCCACGGCAGCGCCCGAGCGTGAAGCGGCCTTGTCGAACTTGCTGAACATCATCGGCCGACGCAACGGTGCGCGCTCGATCATCACCGTGGGTTAACTGCATGCACCGCCGCCCAAGCCCCCTGCCATCGGCATCATCGTTCCGTCCTCGAAATGCTATTTTTTCAATAGCTATATCTGTCCTTTTGACGGGGGCTTTTGGCATTCTGAATGCTCAAACACCTGCCGCCTCCGGTGCCAGCACACAACGTCGCGGCGAACCCGTCACGCTGAATTTCAACAACGCCGAGATCGAGGCCATCGCCCGTACCATGGGTGTGATCACCGGCCGCAATGTGGTGGTCGATCCCCGGGTCAAGGGCACCATGTCGCTGACCACGGAATCCCCGGTGCCGCCCGCGCGAGCGCTGGGGCTGTTCGAGGCCCAACTCCGCATGCAGGGTTTTGCGGTGGTGGAGTCGGCCGGTCTGTACAAGGTCGTCCCCGAAGCCGACGCCAAACTGCAAAGCGGCACCGTTTCAGCGGGCGCAGCCACCACATCAGGCGGTCAGATCCTCACGCAGATCTTCCGGCTCAATCACGAAACCGCCAACAACCTGGTGCCGGTGCTGCGCCCCCTCATCAGCCCCAACAACACGATCAACGTCAACCCCGGCAACAACTCGCTGGTGGTGACCGATTACGCCGACAACCTGCAGCGCATCGGCCGCATCATTGCCGCGCTCGATGTCTCGAACGCCACCGACCTTGAAATCATTCCGCTGCGACACGCCATCGCCACCGATCTCGCCCCCCTGGTGCTGCGGCTGATGGAGTCCGGCAGCGGACCGGTGGCGGCGCAGGGACAGGCCGACACCTCGTTTCGCACCACCGTGCTGGCCGAGCCCCGTGGCAACACCCTGATTGCACGCACCGCCAACGCGGCGCGCATGGCGCTGCTCAAGACACTCGTCAACCAACTGGACCAGCCGGCGGCCTCCCAACCCAACGGCAACGCCGGCAACATCTATGTGGTCTACCTGAAGAACGCCGACGCCGTCAAACTGGCGGCCATGCTGCGCGCGTCGCTCGCCGGGGAAGTCCGCGGCGGCGCCAGCAGCGG
>JBGSNW010000485.1:0-2493 GCA_041739435.1 Burkholderiaceae bacterium | reverse complement strand
CGCGACCGGTAGGCGCGCCACGATGCCCGCGGGTCAACCCGACGCGCCGCGCCCGCACGCGCTCTCGGTGAATACCCCGTGTTGCGGGTGAACACTTTCCCCGTACGATTTCGGAGTCTAAAAACGAACGACCGTTCTATTTTCAAACAGGAGCACGCATGAGACAGTTCAAGTGGAAGTTTGTAGCCCTCGCGGCCACGGCCATTCTGGTGGCCTGCGGTGGTGGGTCGGGTGGCCCCCAGACCACGGCCGTTGTGGTCATGGGTGACAGCCTGGCCGACAGTGGCGTTTTCACCGGCATCCCCACCTTCGGGCGGATCTTCTCGGTGCAGGGCAGCAGCAGCGAACCCAACACGATATGGACCGAACGCATCGCTGTACAGGCCAAGGTGCCCCAGCTGTGCAATTTCTACCGGTTCACCGGCACCACCTTCACCACCAACAGCACACCGGGCTGCACCAGTTTTGCGATTGGCGGCGGGCGCATCAACCTGCAGCCTGGCAATGGTGGCCTGGCCAGCCCGCAGTCCATCGTCAAGCAGCTGCAGGACGCCGCAGCGGCACGCACCAGCTATGGTGCCCGGGACCTGCTGCTGGTCGACGGCGGCGGCAACGATGCGGCCGATCTGGTCACGGCCTTCCTGACCGACACCAACACGTTCTCCGGCGTGTTGGGCACCCTGTTGCCGTCCGGCACGGTGAGCGCCAACATCGGCAACCCTGCCACGGTCGGCACCCTGTACATGCAGGCCCTGGCCCAGAGCCTGTTCAACGCCGTCAAAACCAACGCGCTGGACAAAGGCGCCCAGCGTGTGGCCGTGCTGAACATGCCCGACATCACGCACACACCACGCTTTCAGATGGTGCTGGCGGGGGTTGAAGCACAACAGGGCGCAACAGCCCGCGCGCAGTCCCAGGGACTGTTCCGCGTCTGGATCAACGCCTTCAACAACCAATTGGCCACGCTGGTGGCCGGTGAAAGCCGCATCGCACTGGTGGACTTCTTTGCCGGGTTCAACGCACAGATGGCCAGCCCCGCCAACTTCGGGCTGACCAACGTGACGGTCCCGGCTTGTCCGGTGACGGGAACCGGCTCCGACGGCCTGCCGACTTACAACTTCCAGACCTGCACCGCCGCGGCGCTCTCCGCGCAGACGCCGCCGGTTGGTGCCACGGGTGGGGCCAACTGGTGGCAGACCTACGCCTTCTCGGACGGTTTCCACCCCACGCCACTGGGCTACAAGCTGCTGGCCGACGTGGTGCAGGACAAGCTGACCTCGGTCGGCTGGCTCTGAACCATCATCCGGGGTCAGGCGACGCCTGACCCCGGGTATTGCCGCTCAAAACCGCAGACGCAGCAGATCAAAAGCGCGATCGCCAAACTCGCGGTGCGCCTGGGGGCCGAAATAGACGCGGTCAGCGAACGCGGTGGTGGTGTAGTCCACGCCCACCTGGATGGTCGCGGGGCTGCACAACGCCGAATTGACCTGCCCCGCACCGGTGCCGATGCCCGCGCCGGCGTCAACCGAACTGCAGGCCACGGTCAGGGAATCCCGCAAGCCAAAACTGCTGGGGCTGATGGTCAGGTCGTTGAAGAACGAGGCCCCGTCCACATACAGCACGTTGGCGCCCTGGTTGACGATGGTGACCAGCAGCGCCTCGTTGAAGGACCGCGGCTGGTTGTTGCCCGTGCTGCCCCGAAAAGACAGCTGGTCCATCAGAACTTCCTGCCCCAACTGGACCGCCCAGGGTGAACGGCCCATGCCGTACACCCCGGTCACCAGAATGAACCTGGCGCCGGCGTTGACCAGCCGGATGATCTGCGCGCCGTAGTCGCGCCCGGCCTGGTCCACATTGGCCCGCAGTTGGTCGCTGGTGATGGTGTTGTTCAGAAACGCCTGCATTTCGGCGATGACGTCGCTCAGGCCGCCGCTGATCAGCACCAGGTCTTTCGGACCGAAGCTGCCGGTGGCCAAAAAGGCGTCGATCTGCGCCTTGATGCTGGGTGCCGAGCCACCGGCCGCGTCCACCGGGTTGAGGACACGCGCATTGCCCTGCGCGTAGCCCAGGCCCCCGGTTGCCGCGGCGGTGATGGTGAGGTTGTAGCGGGCGGCCAGTTGCTGGACCCAGATGTTCACGCTGCCGTCGTTGACGGTGTATCGCTGCCCGCTCACCTGGCCCAGATCGCTCAGGCCGTCGCCAAACGAGAGGATGCGGCTGGGCACCAGCGCCGATGCAATGGTGCTGGAGCCGCAGCCGGCCAGGGTGGCTGCCGCCGTTGCACAGGCCGCCGTCAATACGCCACGGCGCGACCACAGGGTTGTCATGTTGAGTTCTCTCCAAAGTCCGGGGCGCGCGACAAAGCGTCAACGACTGGCCCTGACAGAATGGCCGCTAGTTTAACGGGGCCACGTCAAGCCGCTGTGAAGTCGCTGGCAAGGCCATGCACGCTCAGGCGGCGGCGGCACGCTGCAGCCGGTCGCGCACGCCGTC
>JBGSNW010000446.1:0-4635 GCA_041739435.1 Burkholderiaceae bacterium | reverse complement strand
AGGTGGTTCACCCGCACCGCGTCGTCGCCATTGACGGATGCCACGTTGGCGGCGCCGAGGGCATCGGCGGCCTGGCGCAGTTCGACGCCAGCCTGGCTCTGCGAGCGTGGATCGGCCTGCACGGCACGGAAGTCTTCACGGGCTTGTTCAAGGCGGGCGTTGGCCACGGGGGTGGTGCTGCAGGCGGCCACCATGGCCAGTGCAGTGATCGAAAGCGAAAGGCGCTGGAGGGTATTCATGGGTGATTCCTGTAGGTTCTCTTATTGAGCCGGGCGGCTGATTTCCTGGCGCAGCACGCGACCGTCCTCGCGCAGTTCCGTGGCAGCCTTGGCAGCACGGTTGCCGCGCGCCTTGGTCTCGGCCAATCGCGCATCCACCACCACTTCGGCCGACAGCATCCCCGCCCGGTCGTACTGCTCCTGGGTCATGGCGGTGTCGGCCAAGGCCTGCTTCTGTTGCGCGATGTTCAGTTCGCGCGGAGCCATCTCGGCTGCACCGGCGCGCACGGCCGATTCGATCGCAGCCCGCGAGAGCGCCAGCTCCTGCGTGGGTGCAGCGATCGTGGTGGCACAGGCCGCCAGCACCAGCGCAGTGGCGGCCGTGAGGCCAAGCAGGCGCAACACCGGCGGACGGGACGACGCGGGCAAGGGTTGTGCACGGGGTGTGATTGCGATGTTCATCGAGGTTTCCTTCTGGTCAACGGGCCGTGATGGCCGGTGTGTCAAGCATGGAGGGTCGTCCTCGTCGCGTCTGTGCTGTGCCGCACAGACCTCGATCGGTGCAACGCATAAAACCACCGTGGCGGGCGGCACAACCGTGCCCGCTCCGATTCGCATCAACCGAAGGACTTCACATGAACTGGGACACCATTCAAGGCAACTGGAAACAACTCACTGGCCGTGCCAAGCAACAGTGGGGCAAGCTCACCGACGACGACCTGCAGGTGATCGCGGGCCACCGCGACCAGTTCGTCGGCAAGATCCAGGAGCGCTATGGCATCGCGAAGGACAAGGCCGAGGAGCAACTGCGGGCCTGGGAGAAGAGCGCCGACGACTCGTGGCTGAACGCCTCCAGCGACGCGACTCACGCGCAGAAGCACAAGCGCTGATGGCTTGAAGGCCTCATACGGTTTTGCATTCCAGCGTGGAACACGGTGGGAGCCTCGGACAGTGCTGTAGCACGGCAAGGCGAACCAACACCGTTATACGTTTGAAGGCGAAGCCGTATCAGGTCTTCATGCCCATCAGCTCGGTGTGCAACAACTTGTCGGCGACGTAGCAGCTGCAGGCTTCGCGCTCCAGCCCCGGCCGGTCGAGCACCTTGAGTTCGCCCCGGCTGTACTGGATGAGCCCCTCCTTCTGGAAGTCGCTCGCGGCCTTGGTCACGCCCACGCGCCGCACGCCCAGCATCAGGGAAATGAATTCCTGGGTGACGTGAAAGTGGTCAGCCTGGGCACGGTCCTGGCTCATGAGCAACCAGCGCGCCAGCCGCTGCCCGATGGGGTGAAACCGCTCGCAGGCCGAGGCCAGCGCCTGCTGGTGCAAGCGGACCATCAAGGTGCGCTGCAACAACCCCTCCAAAGCGGGCATGTCAGCCATGGCATGCCGCAAAGCCCGGGCTTCGACGCGCCAGCAACCGCCGGCGCCTTGCACCACCGCGCGCCAGGGTGTCTTGGCCACACCCAGCACCAGCTCGGAGCCCAGCATGGCCTCGCGCCCGACCATGCCCACCTCCAGTGGCGGGTGGCTGCCGACATCAATCACCAGCGAGATGAAGCCCGAACGGGGAAAGTAAGCGTGGCTCAGTTGAGTGCCGCGCACGCTGAGTTCGGCCGAAAGCACCAGCTCGAAAGGCTCGCACAGCGCGAGGAAGCGTTTCTTGCCCGCCTTGGGCAAACGTTCGATGAGGTGATTTTCAGTGTTTGACATGGATCCGCCCATTGCACAAGCGGAGCCCGGTCGTGGGCAGAACGCATGCGGGTCGCACAAGCCCCGTGCCCGGCAATCCCTGGTCCACTATGAGCCCCATGGCGCGTCCCGACCGTCTGCCAGCGCACACAAGCCCCCGACAAGAGGCCTCAGATCGCCTCGAGGGCGGGCAGCAGGCGGTCGTATTCGTTCTTCACCACGCGGTAGCACTCGCAGGTGCGGTGCTCCAGACCCGGGCGGTCCAGCACCGAGATGTGGCCGCGCGCATAGCGGATGAGGCCGGCGGCCTGCAGCTTGAGTGCCGCTTCGGTGACGCCCTCACGGCGCACGCCCAGCATGTTGGCGATCAGTTCTTGCGTCATGACCAGCTCGTTGCCGCGCAGGCGGTCCAGGCTGAGCAGCAGCCAGCGGCAGAGCTGCTGGTCCATCGAGTGGTGGCGGTTGCACACCGCCGTTTGGCTCATCTGCGTGATCAGCGCTTGCGTGTAGCGCAGCATCAGGTGCATGACGGGGCCCGAATGCTCGAACTCGCCCTTGATGGTGTCAGCGCGAAGCCGGTAACCCGTGCCCGCGCTCTGCACCACGGCGCGGCTGGGCGTGGAGCCGCCGCCCATGAAGATGGAGATGCCCACCACGCCCTCATGGCCGACCACCGCGATTTCCGCTGACGAACCATTTTCCAGCACATAGAGAAGCGAGACGATGGCGTTGGTGGGGAAATACACGAACTGAAGCGGCACACCAGACTCGTAGAGAACCTTGCTCAGCGGCAGGTCAACCAACTCCAGCTGAGGCTGCCAACGCAACCACTCGGCTTCTGGTAACGAGGCCAACAGTTGGTTTTGGCGCGGGTTGTCGGGTTGGGTCAAATGGCTCTCCTCGGGGATGGCTGCGTTTGCAAGGCCCAGCTGCGTGCGCCCTCACGTTGTAATACAAAAAGCATGACGCGGAAACCGCCGTTTGTCTGTTCGGTACAGAACATATGAACACTCAACCCATGGCATCTCCTTCCAGCGGAATCACGAACACGGTGTGCGGGGGGCAAGTGGTCCAGGCAAGGCGTTCGCCCACGGCCAGAAAGCCGACGCCCTTGCCGTCCCAGGCGACCTGGGCGGCTGCGGCGCTCTGGCGCACCAGCACGAAACGCATCGTCCGGCCATCGCGCACCAGCGTCATTTCGGCCCGGGGCCAATGCGTTGGCAGGCAGGGCGTGAAGCTCAGGTCGTGTGCCGTCATCTTCAGGCCCAAGATCGACTCGATGGCCGCGCGGTGCAGCCAGCCGGCCGCACCGGTGTACCAGCTCCAGCCACCTCGGCCCACGTACGGCGGCTGGCTGTAAACATCGGCCGCCATGGCGTAGGGCTCCAGGCCATAGGCGGGGCCCCACTCCGTGTTGATCGAGCGGTGCGCCGGGCTCAGGTAGGTGAAGTAGCGGTGGGGCGTGTCGCGGGTGGCCGAACCACCCGGCTCGCGCACGGCCAGGGCCGCAACCGCCATGAGCCCCCACACGCCGGCATGGGCGTACTGCCCCCCGTTCTCGCGCACGCCTGGCGGATAGGCTTGGATGTAGCCCGCGCTGGGTTGGGCTTGCGCAAGGGGTGGCGCGAGCAGCTGGATCAGGCCCGCATCGGCGTTGACCAGCTGCGACTCCACCGCCTCCATGGCGCGGCGCTGCTTGGACAGCGGTGCCTGACCACTCAGCACCGCCCAGGCCTGGGCGATCAAATCAATGCGGGCCTCGGCCCGTTGGTGCGCGCCGAACGGACTGCCGTCGTCGAAGAAAGCACGCCGGTACCAGTCGCCGTCCCAGGCGGTGGTGTCCAGGGCCAGGCCCCAACCGTGCAGTGCGACTTCCCAGCGCGCGGCACGCTCGTGTTCGCCACGGGCGTGCGCCAGCGGGGTCCAGTCGCGCACCACAGCGCACAAAAACCACGCCATCCACACCGACTCACCCCGGCCTTCGTGGCCGACACGGTTCATGCCATCGTTCCAGTCGCCACTGCCCATGAGGGGCAACCCATGCGTGCCCACCGGCAGGCTGCGGTCGATGGTGCGCGCGGCGTGCTCGTACACACTGGCCATGCCCTGGCTCACGCGCGGCGTGTCGTAGGCATCTTCAGCGCCGGGCGGGATGGTCACACCTTCGAGGAAGGGCACGGCCTCGTCCAGCACACCGGTGTCCCCCGTGGCCTGCAAGTAATGGGAACAGGCGAAAGGCAGCCACAGCAGGTCGTCCGAGAAATGCGTGCGCACGCCGGCACCACCTGGGGAATGCCACCAGTGCTGCACGTCGCCCGCTTCAAATTGGCGCGAGGCGCACAGCACGATCTGATCGCGCAGCAGACGCGGCGCGGCCCAGGTTAGGGCCATTGCGTCCTGCAGTTGATCGCGGTAACCGGTGGCGCCACCAGCCTGGTAAAAGCCCGCCTTGGCCCACAGCCGTGACGACACGGTCTGATAGAGCAGCCAGCGGTTGGCCATGGCGTCGAACAGCGGGTCTGGCGTGACCACCGTGGTCGCGCCCAGCAGCGCGTCCCAGCGCGCTTTGGCGGCCTCCTCGCGCTCGCGTGGCACCTGCTTCATCGCACGCACCGCAAGTTCATGTGCGGCCGAGGGCGTGGTTGCAAAGCCCAGCAGGTACACCTGCTCCAGGGTGGCGCCGGGGCGAACCGTCACCAGGCGCGAAAGCGCGGCGCACGGATCCAGC
>JBGSNW010000375.1:0-7372 GCA_041739435.1 Burkholderiaceae bacterium | reverse complement strand
CGGGCGCCACCGGCCATTGCGCGGCGTGCGCCTCCACCCAGCGGCGCGCACCCTCGCTGCGCAGCGTGCCCTCGAACGTGTTCATGGCGGGCGAGCCGATGAACTGGGCCACGAACAGGTTGCCCGGGCGGTCGAACAGCTCCAGCGGCGTGCCGATCTGCTCGACGATGCCGTCGTGCATCACCACAATGCGGTCGGCCATGGTCATGGCCTCGATCTGGTCGTGCGTCACGTACACCGTGGTGGTTTTCAGCCGCTGGTGCAGCGCCTTGATTTCGGCACGCATGGCCACACGCAGCTTGGCGTCCAGGTTGGACAGCGGTTCGTCGAACAGGAAGACCTTGGGGTCGCGCACGATGGCGCGGCCCATGGCCACCCGCTGGCGCTGCCCGCCCGAGAGTTCACGCGGGTAGCGGTGCAGCAATGCGTCGAGATTCAGGATGCGCGCCGCATTGGCCACCCGTTGCTCCACCAGACCCGCCTCGGCCTTGCGCAGCTTGAGGCTGAAGGCCATGTTCTCGCCCACGGTCATGTGGGGGTAGAGCGCATAGCTCTGGAACACCATGGCGATGTCCCGGTCTTTCGAGTCCAGGTCGTTGATGACGCGGTCGTCGATGGCGATCTCGCCCCCCGTGATGTCTTCCAGGCCCGCCAACATGCGCAGCAGCGTGGACTTGCCACAGCCCGACGGGCCCACCAGCACCACGAATTCACCGTCGGCAATGTCAAAGCCGATGCCGTGGATGATCTTGACCCTGCCAAACGACTTTTCAACCTTGCGAAACGATACCGAGGCCATGGCGCGTGTCTTTCCGGGATCAGCTCTTGACGGCGCCGGCCGTCAGGCCGCCCACCATGTAGCGTTTGAACGTGTAGTAGATCGCCGCCGGCGGCAGCGCGTAGATGAAACCCGTGGCCATCAGCAGCTCCCAGGGCGAATCGTCGGCCGAGAGAAAGCTGCCCAGCGCTACGGCCAGCGTGACCTGGGTGTCGTTGGACAGCAGCAGGAAAGCGTACAGGTATTCGTTCCAGGCCAGCAGCAGCGCATAAGTGCCCACCGCCACCAGGGACGGCACCATGAGCGGCAGGTACACCAGCCGGAACAGTTGCAACGGCGTGGCGCCGTCCATGCGCGCGGCTTCGTCCAGCTCGATCGGCAGCTTGTCCGACGCCTGCTTGAGCACCCAGATGCAGTACGGCGAGGCAATCGTCACCATCGCCAGGATCAGCGCCCACTGGCTGTTGAGCAGGCCGTAGTTGCCCATGGTCTTGTACATCGGCACGGCCAGAAATGCCGCCGGAATGAAGTAGGTGAACAGCGCCAGGTTCATCACCGTGCGCCCGCCGCTGACCTTGAGACGGCTGATGGCAAATGCCGCGCAGGTGGACACCAACAGCGTGATGGCGCCGACACTGAGGGCGATCAGCACCGAGTTGCCCATCTGCTGCCAGAAGTGGTTCAGGTAGAAGTGCTTTTGCTCCAGCACGATACGAAAGTTGTCCAGCGTGGGCGCCTTGGGCCAGAGGCGCCCCGACGTGGCCGTGTCGCGCGGGGAAATGGCAAACAGGAACAGGTGGTACACCGGAATCATGGTCCACAGAAACACCGGAATGCCGATCAGCAGCAGTTTGGCCTCGGTCGCCACGGCCTTGAGCGTCAGGCGGCGGCTCATTTCGACAGCCTCTTCATCATGAAATACACCAGCGGCAGCACCAGCGGCAGCGCCACCACGATGGAGGCCATGGACAGGTCGACCAGATCAAGCCGCAGGTAGCGGATGCCCAGCGTGGCCAGCACGTGGGTCAGGTCGGCCGGGCCGCCGCCCGTGAGCAGGTAAACGCTGTTGAAATCGCCCAGCGTCCAGATCGCCGACAGGATGGTGGACGTGAGGTACAGCGTCTTCATCGACGGCCAGGTGATGAAGCGAAACTTCTGCCAGGTGGACGCACCGTCCACCGAAGCCGCCTCGTATTGCTCGGCCGGAATCGACAGCCGCCCGGCCACGAGGATCAACGTCCAGAACGGCAGCGATTTCCAGATGTGGGCGACCATCGAAAAGGTGAGTGCCAGCGTCGGGTCGTTGAGCCAGTTGGGCCCGTCCTTGCCACTGAGGTTGAAGATCAGGGTGTTGATCACGCCCCACTCGGGGTTGAGCATGAAGCGGATGGACAGAATGGTCGGGATCGAGGGCACGGCCCACGGCAGGATGAACAGCACCGACAGCCATTTGATCCAGGTTCGCGTCTGGATGAAGAATCCCGAGAGAAACAGCGCCACCACCATCTTGAGGTTGATGGCCACCACCAGGAACACGATGGTGTTGACCAGCGTGCGGAAGAAAATCGGATCGGCGACCAGATTGACATAACTTTGTGGATGGCGTGCCAGCCACAGGCCGTAGCCCACCGGGTACAACACAAACACCCCAAACACCAGCAGATAGGGCGTGACCAGCACCCAGCCCCAGAACTGCCAGGAGGACAGGCCCTTGCGGGGCGCCGGAGCGCCTGGCACGACGGAATCGGCGGTCAGCGTGTTCATGGGTTTGAAGGGGGTGCGACGCGTGCGGTTGTGATGCGCCGCACCCCCGGTTTCAGGCGAGCACGGCCGGTCGAACGGTCAGCCCGCCACGGCCTTGATACGGGCGATCATCTCGTCCACGGCCTTGTCCACCGGCATTTTTTCGTTGAGCACACGGTTCATGGCCTTGGCCCACACGTTCTCGTTGTTCAGGATGGTGAATTTGTAGTTCCTGGTGAATTCGAAGTTGACCGTCCCGTCCTGAAACTGGTTGTGCACGGCCAGCCGATGGGGGTCGGTCTTCCAGAAGTTGCTCTGCTGCCCCACCTTGGTCACCGGGTACCAGCGACCAAGCGAACCTTCCACGTACGGCGTCAGGTTTTCTTCGGCCAGCATGAATTTCACGAACTCCTTGGCCTTGGCCTTGTTTTTGGCGTCCTTGAAGATCACACCCAGCTTGATGGCCGCGCGGTACACAAACTTGCTGCCATCGGGCTTGGCGGGCCAGCCGGCGGTGGCAATCTGTTCGGTGTAATTTTTCCTGGCAATGGCGCGCTGCTCCGCGTTGAGGTTGGCGTTGTTCATGTCGTCGAGCCACTTGGCGGCGATCGAGATGGTGGCGTTGTGCGTCATCACCGTGGTCTTGTTGTGGAAGGCCACGTTGTTGTCCGGGTCCTTCCAGCTGGTCGACGACGGCGGCGTGCAGCCGCGGGCGTAGAGGCCGGTGTAGTCGGTCATGGCGCTGATGAGGCCGGCACGGACTGCGGGGTCGTCCACCAGCAGCTTGCCGCTGTCGTTGACGAGCTTGACGTTGTAGCCATCCATGAACGTGAGGAACGAATAGAACGAGTCGCTCGAATCCACCCCCATGGGGTTGCCGATGCCGAAGACACGTTGCCCGGTCTTCTGGCGAACCGCCGGCTGGACCTTGTCGCACCAGAAATTCCAGTAGCCTTTCCAGTCCTTGGGAATGTCGGCGGGCTTGAACCCCGCATCGGCCAGCATGTCCTTCCAGTACTGGATGTGCATGGTCTGCTGCTTCATCGGGAAAGCGTAGTAGGCGCGCTTGTTGTCCTTGCCGTTGAACAGGAAAGCGGTTTCCGCCGTGTTGGGCGAGAAGCGCGCGCGCATGGGGTCGATCACGCCGCCGATGTCTTCGAGCTTGCCGTCAAACGCCCACTTGCCGGCCACCTGAAAGTCGTACGTGTCGGCGTAGGCCACATCGGGCGGATTGCCCGAATCGAGCGCTGCAACGGTTTTGGGAATCATGTCCTGGATCGGGTACTGGGACAACTCGACCTTGACCTTGGTCTTGTCCTCGTACTTCTTGATCGCGGCGAACAGGGCGTCGTCCTCGGCCTTGTAAAAACCCTTGACCCACCAGACTGTGATTTGTTCCTGGGCAGCCGCCTGGCCCGAGGCCAGCAGGCCGGCAGCCATCAGCGCGGCGGTAAGAAGCAGTTGGGGTCTCATGGGCGTGTCTCCTGGTGAGGGTTGAAATCAGGGGTTTCTTCAGCCGTCTAGGCGGCCTTCAAGGTCGGGGCGGGCTGGCTGAGTTTGGGCAGACGCCGGCGCGAGGCCAGCACCTGTTCGATGTCCTGGTGCGCGCCGTCGATCAGCACGAGAATGGCGCGCTCTGCACGGGCCGGGTCGCGCGCGATCACCGCGTCCAGCACCGCGCGGTGCAGCGGCAGGGAGTTCACCGGTCCATCGGGTTTCTCGGTGGAAATCTCGAAACTGGTGCGCAGCAGCGCACTGAGCGCCTTGCTCATCTGCACCAGCATGCGGTTGCGCGACGCGCGCAACAGACCCTGGTGAAAGCGCAGATCGAACGTGACGTAGTCGCCGCCCTGCTCCACCGCGTGCTTCATGCCGGCAAAAGCCGCTTCAATTGCCAGGATGTCGTCCGCCGTGGCGCGCAGCGCCGCCAGCTTGACGGCGGCGGGTTCCACCACCAGCCGCAGGTCCTGCAGGTCGCGGATGAAGTCGGGCGTGAGCCCTGCCTTGGCTTGCCAGCCGATCACATCCGGGTCGAACCAGTTCCAGTGCTCGGAGGGCATGACCCGCGTGCCCACCTTGGGGCCGGTGAGGATCAGGCCCTTGGCCACCAGCGACTTGATGGCTTCACGCACCACGGTGCGGCTCACACCGAGTTCTTCGCACAGCACCGGCTCGGGCGGAATGGCGCCACCAATGGCATAGCGGCCCGACACGATGGCTTCGCCAAGGTGGTCGACCGTGTTGCCATGAACGTTTTTGATCATTGCCATGGTATTTTTTCTTGAAGTTATCATATGATGAATAGCCACTTCAACCCCGCAGGAAAACCCTGACACCGACGCCCAGTGCGGCCGACCTCTCACACTTTCACCTCTGTCCACCATGTCTTCCACCCCCAAGAAAAAGCCCGAAGAATTCCGCTCGCAACAATGGTTTGGCCGCCAGGACCGCGACGGCTTCAACTACCGCAGCTGGGTCAAGGGCAAGGGCGTGCCACACGACCAGTTCGACGGCCGCCCCGTCATCGGCATCTGCAACACCTTCAGCGAACTCACGCCCTGCAACAGCCACTTCCGCACACTGGCCGAGCAGGTCAAGATCGGGGTGTACGAGGCGGGCGGCTTCCCGCTGGAATTTCCGGTGATGTCGCTGGGCGAAACCCTGCTGCGCCCGACCGCCATGCTCTACCGCAACCTCGCGTCGATGGACGTGGAGGAAAGCATCCGCGGCAACCCGGTCGATGGCGTTGTGCTGCTCATGGGCTGCGACAAGACCACGCCCTCGCTGCTGATGGGCGCGGCCAGTGTCAACCTGCCCACCATCGGGGTGAGTGGCGGCCCCATGCTCAACGGCAAGTGGCGCGGCCAGGAGCTGGGCAGCGGCACCGGCGTGTGGAGCATGAGCGAGCAGGTGCGCGCGGGCACGCTGAAACTGGCCGATTTCTTCGAGGCCGAAAGTTGCATGCACCGCAGCCACGGCCACTGCATGACCATGGGCACCGCCAGCACCATGGCCAGCATGGTCGAGGCCCTGGGCATCGGCCTGCCCGGCAACGCGGCCTACCCGGCGGTGGACGGCCGCCGCAACGTGCTGGCACGCAACGCCGGCCGCCGTATCGTGGAGATGGTGCACAGCGACCAGACCATCGGCCAGGTCCTCACGCGCGAGGCGTTCGAGAACGCCATCAAGACCCTGGCCGCCATCGGGGGCTCCACCAACGCGGTGATCCACCTGATCGCTATCGCCGGGCGCCTGGGCCTGAAGCTCACGGTGGACGATTTCGAGAAGCTGGCCAGCGACCTGCCCTGCCTCGTGAACCTGCAGCCCTCGGGCGAGCACCTGATGGAAGACTTCTGCTACGCCGGCGGCCTGCCCGCGGTGATGAAGGAAATCCGCCACCTGCTGCACACGAACATCGTCACCGTGAGCGGCAAAACGGTGGACGAAAACCTGGCCGGCGCACAGAACCACGACCCGCGCGTCATCAAGTCCTTCGAGCGGCCCTTCAAGGAAAAGGCTGGCATCGCCATCCTGCGCGGCAACCTCGCGCCGCGCGGCGCGGTCATCAAGCCCAGCGCCGCCACGCCATCGCTCATGGTGCACACGGGCCGCGCGGTGGTGTTCGAGAACATCGAGGACTTTCACACCCGCATCGACGACGACAACCTGGACGTGGACGAGACCTGCATCCTCGTGCTCAAGAATTGCGGCCCCAAGGGCTACCCCGGCATGGCCGAGGTGGGCAACATGCCATTGCCGCCCAAGGTCCTGCGCAAGGGCATCACCGACATGGTGCGCATCAGCGATGCCCGAATGAGCGGCACCGCCTACGGCACCGTGGTGCTGCACACCACGCCCGAGGCGGCCGCGGGCGGCCCGCTGGCCGTGGTGCAAAACGGCGACGTGATCGAACTCGACGTGCCCAACCGCAGGCTGCACCTGCACATCAGCGACGCCGAACTCGCCGCGCGCCTGGCCCAATGGCAAGCGCCGCCGCCACCGCTGGCCTCGGGTTACTGGAGGCTTTACGTCGACCACGTGCTGCAGGCCGACCAAGGCGCGGACCTGGACTTTCTGGTGGGCCAGCGCGGCGCCTTCGTGCCGCGCGACAACCATTGAGCGGGCACAATCGGGCCCGATGCCGGCGCGGTGCGATCGCCCGCCTCGCCATCATTTAATACGTTTTCAATAGCAAACTATCACCATCTGGCGGGAGCATGAGCACGATTTCTTCCATAAATTCGACTTCGATGAACTTTGGCCTGCAAGACCGCGTGACCCTCGTCACGGGCGGCGCACAAGGCATTGGCGAGGCCTGCGCGCGGCGCTTTGCGCGCGAAGGTGCCAAGGTCGTGATCACCGACGTGGCCGACGCCCGCGGCCAGGCGCTGGCCCGTGAACTCCAGGCCGACTACGTCCATTGCGACGTGGGCGACAAGGCCCAGGTGGACGCACTGGTGGCCCAATGCATGGCGCAACACGGCCGCATCGACGTGCTTGTCAACAATGCCGGCATTTTCAGGGCCGCTGATTTTCTGGACGTGACCGAGGCCGACTTTGACGCCGTGCTGCGCGTCAATCTCAAGGGTTCGTTCCTCGTCGGGCAGGCGGTGGCGCGCGCGATGGCCCAGGCCCGGCGGGGCGCCATCGTCAACATGAGCTCGGTCAACGCGGTGCTCACCATTCCCAGCATCTCCAGCTACAACGTCAGCAAGGGCGGCATCAACCAGCTCACCCGCGTGATGGCGCTGGCGCTGGCCGATCGGGGCATCCGCGTCAACGCCGTCGCGCCCGGCACCATCGCCACCGAGCTGGTCGCACAGGCCGTGCTGACCAGCGACGAAGCCAAGG
>JBGSNW010000368.1:0-3448 GCA_041739435.1 Burkholderiaceae bacterium | reverse complement strand
GCCCGCAGGCGTCGCGCGGTTTCACGCCGCTCGGCCAGCGGCCGCGCGAGAAACGCCTGTTGCCAGGCAGGGGTGCGGACCTGGGCGCGAAAGGCCTGGTAGTCGTGGTCGTCCAGGCAAAGGCTGTCGCCATGGCTGAGCAGCCAGCGCTGCCCCGCAAAGCACAACACGGTCGGGTCGGCCAGTGCCGTGGCGCCGACCGACGCCATGAATGCCGGGCCCACCAGAAAATCGCGGTTGCCGTGCATGAGGAAAATGGCCTGCCGGGTTGCCGCTTCGCGCAGCACGGCGGCGCAGCGTGCTTCGAAGTTCAGGCTGTCGTCTGAGGAGGTTTCGAGCGCGGCGTCGTCGCCCACCCAGGCCTCAAACAGATCGCCCAGGATGAAGACGGCGTCGGCTGATGACTCGCGCAGGTAGCGCTGCCATGCGGCGAAAGTGGCGGGCTCTCCAGGCTGCAAATGCAGATCGGAGATGAATTCGATGCTGCGCCACGCCGCCGGGGCTGTCAGTTCCGGGAAGGCGGGCATGGCGTGAGGCGACGAGAGACTCAGCGCCTCTCAGGTCAGCGCGACGGCCTTTTCGATCACGACGTCTTCCTTGGGCACGTCGTCATGAAAGCCCTTGCGGCCGGTGGCCACTTTTTCGATGCGGTCCACCACGTCCTGGCCCGACACCACCTTGCCGAACACCGCATAACCCCAGCCTTGGGCCGACGGTGCGGTGTGGTTGAGGAAGTCGTTGTTCTTGACGTTGATGAAGAACTGCGACGAGGCCGAATGCGGGTCGCTGGTGCGGGCCATGGCCACCGTGTAGTGATTGTTCTTGAGGCCGTTGTTGGCCTCGTTGGTGATGGGCGCGTCGGTGGCTTTTTGCGACATGCCGGGCTCGAACCCGCCGCCCTGGACCATGAAGCCCGGGATCACCCGGTGGAACACGGTGTTGTCGTAATGCCCCTTGGCCACGTAGGCCAGGAAGTTGGCGGCGGATTTGGGTGCTTTCTCGGCGTCCAGTTCCAGGGTGATGACGCCGTGGCCGGCGATGTGGAGTTCAACTTTCGGGTTGCTCATGGTGGGTGTGCTTTCAGGGCAGGAGGGTTGCGGTATGGATGACCACGGGTGTGCGCGGCACATCGCTGGGGAACGGGCCGCCGGGGCCGGTGGGCGTGGACTTGATCTTGTTGACCACGTCCATGCCGCTGACCACCTTGCCAAACACCGTGTAGCCGTACAGCTGTGGTGCGTTGACCAGGTTGGCGCGCGGCGTGTTTTCGTAAACGCGGCCCTGGTATTCGAACCGGGGCACCGGGTCGCCCGGCGGAATGATCGTGGGGTCGAGGAAGGCGTTGTCCTTCACGTTGATGAAGAACTGCGCCGAAGCGGAGTGGGGGTCGTTGGTGCGGGCCATGGCCAGCGTGCCCACCACATTGCGCGGGCCGCCTTTGGCCAGGGCCTCGCGCCCTTCGTGCACGACCGGCGCTCGCGTGGGTTTTTGCACATATTTGGCGTCGAAGCCGCCGCCCTGCACCATGAAGTTGTCGATCACGCGGTGGAACACCGTGCCTTCGTAGTGTTTGTCTTTCACGTATTGCAGAAAGTTCTCGACCGTTTTGGGGGCCTTGTCGGGGTACACCTCGACGACAAAGTCGCCCGCCGTGGTGCTGAACTTCACCTGCGGGGCACCCGCGGCCCAGGTGTTGCCCTGCATGCTGGCGAGGAGGGCCGCGACGGCCCCCCCGGTGAGCAGCAGCCGACGGGCGGTCGGGAATCGGGGGAAAGTCATCCAATCACTCCTTCAAAGAAGATCTTCCACTGGCCTTCCTGGCGCAGCCAGTACTGGCGTTTGGTGGGGCCGGTCCGGGCGCCGTCGGCCACCTCGCCGAAGGTGACGACCATGGTGTCGGCGCTGTCGGTCCAGCGCAGGTAGGACACATCCTTGAGCTGGATGCCGCGGCCACGGATTTTGTCGATTTCGCTGCGCAGCGACGGTGTCCATTGCGCCAGCGTCTTGTCATGGCTGCGAAAGTCGGGTGCGTAAAAACGCAGCACGCGTGTCATGTCGCCCGCCGTCTTGGCGTTGCGCCAGGCGTTCAGCGCGTCCTCAAAGGTCTTGCTGTCGGCCGCCACACTGTGCGGGGCCACCCAGTCCAGTCGAGGCGCGATCACGACGGGCGTGGTGCGGACCGACACTGTTCGAAGAATGCGGTCCAGATCAGGGTTGGCCAGCACGACACAGCCGTTGGTGGCGTTCGGGCTTCGCGCGAACTGGTTGGGCGGTGTGCCATGCAGCCAGATGCCACTGCCGGTTTTGCCGCGCCGGGTGTCCAGCGCGTTCGGGTAGTTGATGGGCAGGGCGCCGGCGCCGTAGAAGTCCTTGAGCGATCGCCGGTCCAGGTTGCTGGTGATGAAATACACCCCCAGCGGCGTGCGCAGGTCGCCTTCGACGTTTTTCTCGATGCCGGAGCTGCCCAGCGAAATGTAGTAGTCGGCCACCAGGCGCAGGCCGGTGCGCGAGTTTTCGAACAGGTAGAGCCGCGAGCGCGACGCATCGACGGCGATGGCGTGCCGGTTCCGCGGCGACAGCGAAAGAAACTGTGAGGGGATGGTTCCCGGCATGGGGCGTTCACGCAGGGCCTTGAGCCGAAGCCTGGATTCTTCGCGCAGGTCGGACAGCACGGTACCGGCAGCTTCGGCTGCGGCCGCAGGAACGTCGCCTAAGCCTTGCAGAACGCGACCACGCGACGCGAGCAGATCGCCATGCACGAGCTGTGCGAGCTGGAAGTTGGGGTGGTCACGCACCAGTTTCCCGACGGCGGCGAGGGCTTCTCGTCCGCGCGCCTGACCGACAAGCTGATAGATCGCCATCAGGCGGGATTCGGCATCACCGTCTGGCGGTGACGCCACATTTTTGCGTGCCGCGGGTTCTCCTGCGTGAACAGGAAACGCAGGCAACCATTGGATTGCCGCAAAAACCAGAGCAAAAAATGCCCGTTTCAAAAAAGTTTCCGGTCTGAATCGTGGATGAAACATGGTCTGACGCATGCTGCGCAGCGCGCTGACTCAACCGCCGGTGGATTCCCTGACGATGACCCAGCGCCCGCCGTCCTTGACGAATTCGAGGGTTTTGCGACTCGATACCTTGAGCGTATCGGCACTGTAGTTTTGTCGGAACCGGGCCGTGGCCTTGTCTCCCTGCGACTGAATGGCGAGGTTGTCGATGCCCACCGAAATCCGGGATTTGCCAACGATACGGGCGCGGCGTTCGTCCTCCCAAGTTTTTCGCGACTGACCACCGGGCGGTGTGAAGGCCTGGCCGTAGGCGCCGAGGTAGGTGCTCATGTTTTTCGCGGCCCAGGCCGCGGCCCAGGCGCGCACGGCGGCTTCCACGTCTTTGTCGGGGCCGGACGATGCTGCGGCGCCCGATGTGGGCGCTGTGGTGGTTGCCGCTGCGG
>JBGSNW010000347.1:0-1748 GCA_041739435.1 Burkholderiaceae bacterium | reverse complement strand
CCGCAGCGGGCGTGCCCATGTGCTGCGGCTGTTGCACACCCTGCAGGCACGCGGTCCGGTCGCCGAGCCGGGGGCCACGCAACTGGGCGATCTGCTGCAGTCGGCGGCCGGCATTGTGCGACGGCGCTCCACCGTGTTTGTGGTGTCCGACTTCATCAGCACACCCGGCTGGGAGCGCCCCTTGGCACTGCTCGCACAACGCCACGAGGTGGTGGCCGTGCGGGTGCTTGACCCGCTGGAGCTGAACCTGCCCGACCTCGGCCTGATCCCCCTGCGTGACGCCGAAACCGGCGAGCAGCTTCTGGTGGACACCCATGACCACGGATTTCGCAAGCGCTTTTCGCGCATCGCGGCGCAGCGCGAAGCCGAATTGCGCGAATCGCTGGGCCGCGCGGGCGTGGACACGCTGGAGCTGTCCACCGACGACAATCTGGTGGAGGCCATCGCCCGCTTTGCCGACCTGCGCCGACGCCGCAGCCGCCTGGCCACTGGCGGGAGCATGCCGGCGCATTTGCAAAAGGCAGCAGCCTGAAAGAGATTGCCCGTGACTTTTTTCTGGCCCCAATTCCTCTGGCTGCTACTGGCCCTGCCCGTGCTGGTGCTGCTGTACCTGTGGTTGATGCGCCGCAAAAAGAAGCTGGCGCTGCGCTTTGCCAGCCTTTCCATCGTCAAGGAAGCCATGAGCACGGGCCAGGGGCTGCGTCGGCACGTTCCGCCCACATTGTTTCTGCTGGCCATCGGCGTCATGCTGCTGGCCGCGGCGCGCCCCTTTGCCGTGATCACCCTGCCCATGCAGCAGGAGACGATCATTCTGGCCATGGATGTGTCGGGTAGCATGCGGGCCACCGACGTGCAACCCAACCGCCTCGTGGCCTCGCAGAACGCGGCCAAGGCCTTCCTGACTGACCTGCCGCGCTCGGTGCGCGTGGGCATCGTGGCCTTTGCCGGCACCGCGCAGGTGGTGCAGCCCCCCACCCTGAGCCGCGAAGACCTCGTGGCCGCCATCGACCGCTTCCAGCTCCAGCGCGCCACCGCCATCGGCAGCGCGATCGTGGTGTCGCTCGGCGAACTGTTCCCCGACGCCGGCATCGACCTGGCCGCCATGACCTACGGCAGTCCACGCAACAAAGGCCTGGCCATCGATTCGGAGCGCAAGGAAAAGAAACCCTTCACCCCCGTCGCGCCCGGCTCTTACAGCTCCGCGGCCATCATCCTGCTGACCGACGGCCAGCGCACCACGGGCGTGGACACCCTGGAAGCGGCCAGGCTCGCAGCCGACCGTGGTGTGCGCATCTACACCGTGGGCGTGGGCACCGTGGACGGCGAAACCATCGGCTTCGAGGGGTGGTCCATGCGCGTGCGGCTGGACGAGGACACCCTCAAGGCCGTGGCCGAAAAAACCCGCGCCGAGTACTTCTACGCGGGCAGCGCCGCCGACTTGAAAAAGGTGTACGAAACCCTGAGTTCGCGCCTCACGGTCGAGAAAAAAGAAACCGAGATCTCCGGCCTGCTGGCACTGGCCGCTGCGTTGCTGGCCCTGCTCTCCGCCGGGTTGTCGCTGCTCTGGTTCAACCGGATTCTGTAACGCGGTTACGCACCGCGCAAAGTCAGTCGCCTTCCGACAGGCGCCCAGTCACCAGCCGGGCCGTTCGGCCACAGCGCGCCGCCAGCGTGGCGTCGTGCGTGACCATCACAAACGCCGTCCCGTGGTCGCGGGCCAGCTGCAGCATCAGGTCGAACACGCCGTC
>JBGSNW010000433.1:0-24243 GCA_041739435.1 Burkholderiaceae bacterium | reverse complement strand
CGGCGATGGCCACGTCGCAGCTCATGGCCAGCGACGCGCCCGCCCCCGCCGCCACGCCGTTGACGGCTGCAATGGTGGGCACACGCAGGCCTTGCAACCGGCGCGCCGTCGGGTTGAACGCCTCTTCGATGATGGGGCCGGGATCGGCACGCTCAACCAGGTTCGGGCCGGGCTCGAAATCGAACTCGGCCAGATCGGCGCCAGCGCAGAACGCCCGCCCGGCGCCGGTGATGACCAGGGCGCGAATGGCCTGGTTGGCCTCGACGCGGTCCAGCGCCGCCCACAGCGCATGGTGCATCTGGCGGGTGAAGCTGTTGAGTGCCTGCGGGCGGTTGAGCGTGACCAGCGCCACGGCGCCGCGCTCCTCCAGCAAAACAGTGTTTTCTTCTGACATGGCGGTCTCCTGCGATCGACTCTACCATTCACCGACCGAGCGGTCGGCTGATGTTTTCCCTCAGTGCCGAGGGCCGATATAGTCAGGGGCATTGCAACAGAAAACACGGAGTCCCGCATGCCCTACGAACTGATCACCGTGCGCACCGAGGGCGCCAAGGTGGGTATCGTCACCCTGAACCGCCCCAAGCAGCTCAATGCGCTGAACGACCACCTCATGAACGAACTGGGTACCGCGCTCAAGGCATTTGACGCCGACCCGGCGATCGCCTGCATGATCCTCACCGGCAGCGAGAAGGCCTTTGCGGCCGGCGCCGACATTGGCGCCATGGCCACCTACAGCTTTGCCGACGTGTACAAAAGCGACTACATCACCCGCAACTGGGAACAGATTCGCCAGATCCGCAAGCCCGTGATCGCCGCCGTGAGCGGCTTTGCCCTGGGGGGCGGCTGCGAACTGGCGATGATGTGCGACTTAATCATCGCCGCCGACAACGCCCGGTTCGGCCAACCCGAAATCAAGCTGGGCATCATCCCCGGCGCGGGCGGCACGCAGCGGCTGCCACGCGCCGTGGGCAAGGCCAAGGCCATGGACATGGTGCTGACCGGCCGCATGATGGACGCCGCCGAGGCCGAGCGCGCGGGCCTGGTCAGCCGCGTGGTCCCGCTGGACCGGCTGATGGAAGAGGCCCTGAGCGCCGCGCTGATGATTGGCGAGTATTCGCTGCTGGCGGTGATGGCGGCCAAGGAATCGGTCAATCGCGCCTTCGAGGGCAGCCTGAGCGACGGCGTGATGTTCGAGCGCCGCCTGTTCCACGCCCTGTTTGCCACCGCCGACCAGAAGGAGGGCATGGACGCCTTCGTGGCCAAGCGCAAACCCGGGTTTCGCAACGAGTGAGGGCGCTGACAACGCCCGATCCAGGGGCCTCATATTGGCTATAATGGAGGGCTCAAGGCGCTTTAGCTCAGTCGGTTAGAGCGATGGAATCATAATCCACAGGTCCGCGGTTCGAATCCGTGAAGCGCCACCAAATTGCCGTCAATGCCTTCTGGCGCACAAGCAACAAGGCCATTGACAGACCGGGCACTGTTCTCGCACAGTGCCACCTTGTTCCCCAAATCCGGCCCATCACGGGCCGCTTCATTGCCACAGCCTCTGGATGAACACCATGAACCGCTGCCCGCATCGCGCAAGAAGTATATTTTTGATAGCTAACTTCGTCCTATTGACGGGGGCTATCGGCCTTTTTTCTTCAGAATCCGCGGCCCAGGTGACACGCGGGTTTCCCGCGGCGGCCCTGCGCGGGACCATGGTCGTCACCAACCCGCCCGACGTGGTGCTCGATGGCCGCCCCGACCGCCTGTCGCCGGGCTCGCGCATCCGCAGCCCGCAGAACATGCTGGTGATGTCGGGCGCGCTGCAGGGCCAGCGACTCACCGTGAACTACACCCGTGACGCCGCAGGGCTGCTGCACGAAGTCTGGATTCTCACGGCCACCGAGGCGCGCGAGAAACGCGCCGGGCAACCTGCGGCACGCAGCTTCGTGTTCGAATCCGACACCCGCCCTCCCCGCGACGACGGCAAGACTCCTTTCAACCAGTTGCCCGTCTACCCGCGGCAATAGGCTGAGCGCCGCACCGGCCACGCCAGTGCGCGAAGCCCGCCACGGGGGCGCCACCCCGAAGAACTCCCGCATCGGCCCCGCGCCCACACGCCGCCGCTCCAAAAAATTCCTGCTTGAGGCCTCCCCATGACCCGCAAAGTTTTCATCAAGACCTTTGGCTGCCAGATGAACGAGTACGACTCGGACAAGATGGCCGACGTGCTCAACGCCGCCGACGGCTACGAGCCGACGCAGAACGTGGACGAGGCCGATCTCATTCTGTTCAACACCTGTTCGGTGCGTGAAAAGGCACAGGAAAAGGTGTTCAGCGACCTGGGCCGCGTGCAGCATCTCAAGAAAAAAGGTGTGCTCATCGGCGTGGGCGGTTGCGTGGCCAGCCAGGAAGGCGCCGAGATCATCCGGCGCGCGCCGTATGTGGACGTGGTGTTCGGCCCCCAGACGCTGCACCGGCTGCCCGCCCTGCTGGCCGCGCGTGCGCAGCAGGCCCGGCCGCAGGTGGACATCAGCTTTCCTGAAATCGAAAAATTCGACCACCTGCCGCCCGCCCGCGTCGAAGGCGCCACGGCCTTCGTCTCGATCATGGAAGGCTGCAGCAAATACTGCAGCTACTGCGTGGTGCCCTATACCCGCGGCGAGGAAGTCAGCCGCCCGTTCGACGACGTGCTGGTCGAGGTGGCGGGCTTGGCCGACCAGGGCGTCAAGGAAGTCACCCTGCTCGGCCAGAACGTCAACGCCTATCGAGGCACCATGGGCAACAGCGGCGACATCGCCGACTTCGCGCTGCTGCTCGAATACGTGGCCGACATCCCCGGCATCGAGCGCATCCGCTACACCACCAGCCACCCCAACGAATTCACGCCCCGACTGATCGAGGCCTATGCCCGCGTGCCCCAACTCGTGAGCCACCTGCACCTGCCCGTGCAGCACGGCAGCGACCGCATCCTCATGGCCATGAAGCGTGGCTACACCGCCATGGAATACAAAAGCACCGTGCGCAAGCTGCGCGCCATCCGCCCCGACATGGCCCTGAGCAGCGACTTCATCGTCGGCTTCCCCGGCGAAAACGAGGAAGACTTCGGCAAGATGATGAAGCTGATCGACGACGTGGGCTTTGACAACTCGTTCAGTTTCATCTTCAGCCCCCGCCCTGGCACGCCCGCGGCCAACCTGGCCGACGACACGCCGCAGGCCGTCAAGCTGCAACGGCTGCAACACCTGCAAAAAGCGATTGACGCCAGCATCCAGCACATCAGCGCCCAGCGCGTGGGCACGGTGCAGCGCATTCTGGTGGAAGGCCCGTCACGCAAGGACGCCAGCGAACTCATGGGCCGCACCGAATGCAACCGCGTGGTCAATTTCAAGGGCCCGGCGCGGCTGGTGGGGCAGATGCTGGACGTGCACGTGACACAGGCCATGCACTACACGCTGCGCGGCGAGGTGCTGGTGCAGGAGAGCGTCAGCGCGGCGTGAGTGAGGGCGTGGCTTCACTCTGTAGCGAACTTCCAATTCAATAGCAAACAACGACCATCTGGCGGGGGCTAGAAGTCATTTTTGCTTTAATTTTCATCAAAACGGCATTTTGGGCATGCCTTTCATGCCGCCGAGCTTTTTCATCATTTTCATCATCCCGCCGCCTTTCATCTTCTTCATCATGTCCTGCATCTGCTCAAACTCCTTGAGCAGGCGGTTCACCTCCTGAACCTGCACCCCGGCACCGGCGGCGATGCGGCGCTTGCGGGTGGCCTTGATGAGATCGGGCTTGCGGCGCTCGAGTGGCGTCATGCTGTGGATGATGCCCTCCTTGCGCTTGATGTCTTTCTCGGCACGGTCCATGTCCACCTGGCCGGCCTTGGCCGCCATCTGTGTCGGCAGCTTGTCCATCAGGCTGGACAGGCCGCCCATCTGCTTCATCTGCTGGATCTGGGCCAGAAAGTCGCCGAGGTCAAACCCCGCACCGCTCTTGACCTTGGCGGCCAGCTTCTGCGCCGCCGCAATGTCCACGCCCGCCGTCACCTGCTCGACCAGCGCAACGATGTCGCCCATGCCCAGGATGCGGCCGGCATGGCGTTCGGCGTCAAACACCTCCAGGCCGTCGAGCTTTTCGCTGGTGCCGGCAAACTTGATCGGCGCCCCCGTGACCTGCCGCACCGACAGCGCCGCGCCGCCGCGCGAATCGCCATCGGTCTTGGTGAGGATGATGCCGGTCAGGGGCAATGCTTCCTTGAACGCCCGGGCGGTGTTGATGGCGTCCTGGCCCTGCATCGCGTCCACCACGAACAGTGTTTCCACCGGATTCAGCGCGGCGTGCAGGGCCTTGATCTCGGCCATCAGCGCTTCGTCGATGGCCAGGCGGCCCGCCGTATCGACCAGCAGCACGTCAAAAAAATGCTTTTTGGCATAGTCGAGCGCGGCGCGGGCAATGTCCAGCGGCTTTTGATCGGGCGTGCTCGGGAACCACTCGGCGCCCGCCTGCGCCGTCACCGTTTTGAGCTGTTCGATGGCGGCAGGCCGGTACACGTCGCCCGACACGGTGAGCACCTTTTTCTTGCGCTTTTCAATCAGGTGCCGTGCCAATTTGGCGGTGGTCGTGGTTTTGCCGGCGCCCTGCAGGCCCGCCATCAGGATCACGGCCGGCGGTTGGGTGGCCAGGTTCAGGTCGGACACGCCCTGGCCCATGGTGGCGGCCAGTTCGCGGTTGACGATGCCCACCAGTGCCTGCCCGGGCTTGAGCGAGCCCATCACCTCCTGGCCCAGCGCTTTTTCTTTCACCCGGGCGATGAAATCGCGCACCACCGGCAGGGCGACGTCGGCCTCCAGCAGGGCCATGCGCACTTCGCGCAGCATGTCGGCCACGTTCGACTCGGTGATGCGGGCCTGCCCGCTCATCTGCTTGACGAGACGCGAGAGTTTTTCGGTGAGGGCTGAGGCCATGGTGGACGCCTGAAATGGGTGTTCCGCAGTGTTGCGGAAATGCGGGAGCGAAACGCTAAACTGTGCGCATGATTCTACCCAGCGCATCTTTTGCGGCCCTGGCGCTCAGCGTGGCGGCCACGCTGGCGTATGCCGTGCCGGCGGCGGCGTCCGCCCGGATGAACCTCGCTGGTGTGCGCAACGCGCTGTTGGCGGCCTGGGTGTTGCATGGCCTCACGCTGGCCTGGAGCCTGTTCGGGCAAACGCCACAATTCGGTTTCGCGCCGGCCCTTTCCGTCACCGCGTGGCTGGCCCTGACGGTTTACGGCGTCGAAAGCCGCCTGTTCCCGCAGCTGCGGGTACTGGGCGCACTGGCCGGCCTGGGGGCGGCTTCGGTGGTGGTCGCCTGGCTGTTTCCCGGCGCCCCGCTGCACCGGCAGGCGTCACCCTGGCTGCCGCTGCACTGGGCGTTGGGCATTGCTTCGTACGGCATGTTTGCCGCGGCCGTGTTTCACGCCTGGCTCATGCGCCGCGCCGAAAAACAGATGCGTCTGGCCGCGCAGCAGGACAGTGGCGTGCCCCTGCTCACCCTGGAACGCCTGACCTTCCGCTTCGTGACCGCGGGCTTCGTGCTGCTGACGGCCACGCTGCTGGCGGGCGGGTTGTTCAGTGAGACGCTGTACGGCGCCGGCAAGGCATGGAAGTGGGACCACAAGGCAATTTTCTCGGTGCTGTCGTGGCTCGCGTTCGCGGTGCTGCTGGTGGGTCGCGCGAAACTGGGCTGGCGCGGCATCAAGGCCGTGCGAATGCTCTATGTCGGTTCCGCCCTGCTGCTGCTGGCCTACGTGGGCTCGCGTTTTGTGCTCGAAGTGGTGCTGGGTCGCGTGGCATGAAATACCTTCTGGTTCTGGCGGTGGTTTTTGTGGCGGTGCTGATCTGGCGCAGCAACCGCCAGCCCGGTGAACGTGGCGGCACAACCGGGCGTCGCAAGGCGGCGGCGCCGCGCGCGGTGGAAGACATGGTGCATTGCCCGGTGTGCTCGGTTCATCTTCCGGCGGCCGACGCGATACCGGGCCAGCGGGCCTCGTATTGCTGCGTGGCGCACCGGCAGCAGGCAGAGGACTGAGCCCGCCCATGTCTGCCACGCCGCATGCCTCGTCGTGGTTCAGCCCGATCGAGCTGGAGACACCGGCGGTCTCGGGCAGCCAGCTCGCATTTGGCCGACTCTGGCAAGGCTTCATGACGGCTAGGGTGGCCATTGCCACCGTGCTGCTGCTGATGATGCTGGCCATTTATGTGCTCGGCCGTGCCGTCCCGGTCTGGCTAGTCGGATTTTGTGGGCTGCACCTGTTGGCCGCGGTCGCTGTGCGGGTCACCGCCAACCCCAAAACCCCGGGCCCCCAGTTTGATCCCCAATGGGCCACCAGCATCGGGGTGGACGTGTTGGCCTTTTCAGTGTTGCAGTTCCTTCAGGCTGGCGGTGTGAATTACGCACCGCTTTTTGCGTTGCCGGTCCTGATGGCCGCCGTGCTGGGCTCCATGCTGCTGGCACTGGCCACTGCCGCCGGCGTCACATTGCTGTTGCTGGCCGACGCCTGGTGGGTGACTTTCATCTCGCCCACGGGTGGGTCCACCGGTTTTCTGCAAGCAGCACTGACGGGCTCAGGCCTGTTTATCGTGGCGTTTCTGACCAACCAGCTGGCAGCCCGGCTGTCGAGCGAGGAGCAGGCTGTTCGTCGCAGCCAGCGTGCAGTGCGTGCGCAAATGCTGGTCAATGAGCTGGTGATCGAAAACCTGACCGACGGCGTTCTGGTGGTCGACCTCCATGGCGTGGTCAAGGCGGCCAACCCGGCAGCCCTGCTGCTCCTGGGGGCCGCCGATCTGGAGCGCAATGCGCCGTTTTCCCTGGTCTCGACGGCAGGCTGGCTTCCGCTGGCCGAACTGGCGCGCCACACGTTCAAGCTGACGGCACCGCAAGTGGCCGAGCTGACGCTCCTGCCCGAAGAGCACAGCCCGCGAAGGGTGCATACACGCACCCGGTTGACGACGCGACAGTCCAGCCGGGCCGATTGTTTTTGCGTCATCTTCCTGCAGGACCTTCGCGAGATGGAGGCCCGCCTCCGAACCGAAAAACTTGCCGCCATGGGGCGGATGTCCGCCGCCGTGGCGCATGAGATCCGCAACCCGCTGGCCGCCATCACCCAGGCCAACGCGCTGCTCGACGAAGACCTGAGCGACCCGGCGCACAAACGCCTGACGCAAATGGTCCGGCAGAACAGCCAGCGCCTTGCCCACATCGTCGAAGACGTTCTGAACCTGTCGCGCGTGCGGCACAAGGAAGTCGGCCAGACATCACCGCGGCTGGCACTGGACACCGCGGTCGAACTCGTTTGCGCCGATTGGGCCCAGCAGGCCGGGTGCGGCGCGCGGCTCGCCATGCTGCTCAACGCGCCGCGCAGCATCGTGCCTTTCGATGCCGACCATCTCCATCGCATTCTGGTCAACCTGCTGGACAACGCCCTGCGCTACGCCAGTCCTTCGGATGCCGCCATCCAGGTGGTGACGCGTGTGGCCAAGGCCGGCGCGGTCAGCCTGCACGTCTGGAGCGACGGCGCACCCATGGAACGGTCGGTGCAGGAGCACCTGTTCGAGCCGTTCTTTTCCTCGGAAAGTCGCTCATCGGGGCTCGGGTTGTATATCTGTCGTGAACTGTGCAGTCAGCATGGCGCTGTCATCACATACCTGCGGCGGTCGCGCCGACAGGTCGGCCTGGACAAGGATGGGAACGATTTTTCGGTGGAATTTGCCGCCGTGGATGCGCCGTTTGACACAATACCGACCTGATGACCGCTTCCAGCACTTCCTCCAGGATCCCCGCCAGCGTGCTCGTTGTGGACGACGAGCCGGATCTGCGCACGTTGTACGAGTTGACACTGCTTCGCGAAGGCTACCGCGTTGACGTGGCGGGTACCGTGGCCGAAGCGCGTGCACATCTTCAGGTCAGGCGTTTTGACGCGGTCATCACTGACATGCGACTGCCCGACGGTCATGGCATGGAATTGTTGCGGGACTTGCTCACGCAGCACCGTCCCGAGCGCTGCATTGTGATCACTGCCTACGGTTCTCCCGAGAACGCGGTCGAGGCGTTGAAAGCCGGGGCCTTCGACTACCTCACCAAGCCGGTGGACCTGAAGCAGTTCCGCACGGTGGTGGCTTCCGCCATCCAGGGCCAGGCAGCGCTGCGCGGCAATGCTGCGCCAACGGGGCGGGAGGCGGGTCCGGCCACACCCTCTGCCCCCACTGACGCCGGCACCGCAACTGGCGCCGGAAGTCATCCTGGCCTGCAACGCCTGGTTGGAGAGTCGCAGGCGATGCTCGCGGTCAAGGAACGCATCGTCAAAGTCGCCCGCAGCATGGCGCCTGTGCTGGTCCGCGGGGAGTCCGGCACCGGCAAGGAACTTGTCGCACGCGCCATTCACGCCTGCAGCCACCGGGCGGAAGCTCCTTTTGTTGCCGTGAACTGCGGCGCCATCCCTGAAAATCTTCTGGAGGCCGAATTTTTCGGCGCTAAAAAGGGCTCCTACACCGGGTCGACCCAGGACCGCGACGGCTATTTCCAGGCGGCACGCGGCGGCACTCTGTTTCTGGACGAAATTGGCGATCTGCCATTGGCCATGCAGTCCAAATTGCTGCGCGCGATCCAGGAGCGCATCGTACGGCCGATCGGCTCCACCCAGGAAGACACGGTGGACGTGCGCATCGTCAGTGCCACCCACCGTGATCTGGCCAGCGACGTACAGGCCAGCCGATTCCGGCAAGACCTGTTTTACCGGCTCAACGTCATCGAAATTGCGGTGCCTCCGCTGCGCGACCGCCGCGGCGATCTACCGGCGTTGTGCGAAGCTCTGCTGCAGCGTATCGCGCAGGAAGTCGGCATGCCGGTGCCCAGCCTGTCATCCGACGTTCTTGCCCATCTGGGCGAGATGCCTTTACCCGGCAATGTGCGCGAACTCGAAAATCTTCTGCACCGGGCCGTGGCGCTGAGCGACGGTGATTCCCTGCACGTGGACTTCACCCCCAGCAGTTCCGGGTCTCCGCTGGACGGGCCAAACGGTCAGCCGTCACCCAGTCGCTCACAGAGCGTGGCCATTCCCGCCGATCTGCAGGCACATCTGGACGAACTGGAACGCGACATTCTCATCAAGGCGCTCAACGACACGGGCTTCAACCGCACGGCCGCGGCCGCGCGGCTGGGTTTGAGTCTGCGTCAGATCCGCTATCGAATCGCGCGCCTGAACATCGCCGCGCCGTTCAGTGACGAAACCCATGAAGACGCCACCTGACGGTCTGGCGGCCACGGGCTTGTGGGACCACGGCTGGTACCGGTTTGCCCGACAACTTCGTTCCCCGAATTTTGGCCCCCGGCCGACCTCGGCTTGCGTCGATCTGCTGGTGGTTCACGCCATGAGCCTGCCGCCGGGCCAGTACGGCGGCGACCAGATTCTGGCGCTGTTCACCAACAGGCTGGACTGGTCGGCTCATCCCTACTTCGAAGAAATTCGCGGGATGAAAGTGTCGTCCCATTTCCTGATCCGCCGCGACGGTGCACTATGGCAGTTCGTTGATTGCAACGAACGCGCCTGGCATGCCGGAGCGTCGCACTACCGGGGTCGCGAAAACTGCAATGACGACTCGATCGGCATCGAACTCGAAGGCCTGGATGGCGACGTGTTTGAACCCGCGCAGTACGAAACCCTTGTCACCGTGTGCGCTGCGCTGGCGCAACGCTACCCCATCGCGCACATCGCCGGCCATGAACACATTGCCCCCGGACGCAAGGCAGATCCGGGTCCTGGCTTTGACTGGAACGCGCTACGTCGCGCATTGGCCTGGCCGGATTGGTGTTTTCCCTTGACTGACCACTGACGCCCCACCCGCGCGGCCGGTCAACGGCGCGGCAACTCGCCCGGACACGCGAAGATTTGGCCGCCGATCCGTCCTGGAAGCATGCGCATGGCGTGGCCTGCCGCGCCAAAACCGCCGCAAACCCGCGCCAGTATTGGAGCATCTTCCCCATGGCGAGATTTCATGGGCGCCCGGCGGTCACCGACACCCGCACCGCATCCATCAAGGAAGAAAACCGCACTCGACGGGCAGCGTCGTGCCTGGAGGGCGATACACTACCGGTAGTGGCTTGAATTCACCGCGGACCCTAGATATAGTGTGTCCTGGTCCAACCCAATGTCCCCCAGCTGCCTGCAAAAACGCATCGAAAACCCGATCCACCCAAGCAGGCACCCGCCAAACACTCACGAACCAACTACACCGAAAAGGAAGAGGGAATCATGCAAATTGCCATCGGCGCATCGTCTGTCACCAACCTGTCTGCCGTGAACTACACCGGCGCCGTCGGCGCCGACTCGGCCGCTTCCAGTCCGCTGTCGCATTACCAGATCATTCGACGCAACGGTGCCGTCGTGCCTTTTGAACCCAACAAGATCGCCATCGCCATGATGAAGGCTTTCCTGGCCGTTCACGGCACACAGGGGGCCGCATCGGCCAGCGTTCGCGAAGTGGTGGATGTGCTGACGCAGGCAGTCGTTCGCGCATTGGTCCGCTCGCGTCCAGGTGGTGGCACGTTTCACATCGAAGACGTTCAGGACCAGGTCGAGCTTGGCCTGATGCGCGGCGGCCACCATGAGATCGCGCGCGCTTACGTGCTCTACCGAGAGCGCCGTACCCAGGAGCGCGCCCGCCAGACGGCTCAGGAAGTCCCTGCCGCCACAGTGATCCATGTACTCGACAACGGCGAGCGCGTGCCGCTCGATCTGGGCAAGTTGCAGGGCCTGATCGCCGCAGCCTGCAGCGGACTCGGAGCCGACGTCAAACCCGATCCCATCATGTCAGAGACCATGCGCAACCTCTACGACGGCGTGCCCGTCGAAGAGGTGCACAAGGCGTCCATCCTGGCTGCGCGCACCCTGATTGAAAAAGACCCCGACTACACCTATGCCACGGCGCGCCTGCTGTTGCACACGATCGCACGCGAGGTGCTGGGTACCGAGGTGGCGCCGACCGACATGGCCCGGCACTACGCAGAATACTTCCCCAAGTTCATCCAGACCGGCGTGGACAACGAGTTGCTGGACGAACGCCTGCTGCAGTTCGATCTCCCCCGCCTGGCTGCGGCCCTGAAGGCCGAGCGCGATCTTCAATTCGACTACCTGGGCCTGCAAACCCTGTACGACCGCTATTTCCTGCACGTGCGAAAAGCGCGCATCGAACTGCCCCAGGCGTTTTTCATGCGCGTGGCCATGGGCTTGTCGCTCAACGAAATCGACCGCGAAGCCCGCGCCATCGAGTTCTACGAAATCATGTCGTCTTTTGATTTCATGTCGAGCACGCCAACCCTGTTCAACAGCGGCACGCTACGCTCGCAGCTGTCGTCGTGCTACCTCACCACCGTGCCCGACAATCTGGACGGCATCTACGAGTCCATCAAGGAAAACGCGCTGCTGTCCAAGTTTGCTGGCGGCCTGGGCAACGACTGGACCCGCGTTCGCGCGCTGGGCAGCCACATCAAGGGAACCAACGGCGAATCACAGGGTGTGGTGCCGTTCCTCAAAGTGGTCAACGACACGGCCGTCGCCGTGAACCAGGGCGGCAAGCGAAAAGGCGCGGTCTGCACCTATCTGGAAACCTGGCACCTGGACATCGAAGAGTTTCTTGAACTGCGCAAGAACACGGGCGACGACCGCCGCCGCACCCACGACATGAACACGGCCAACTGGATTCCCGACCTGTTCATGCGCCGGGTGGTTGAAAAAGGCGACTGGACCCTGTTTTCGCCGTCCGACGTGCCGGACCTGCACGACAAGTTCGGCGCCGATTTCGAAAAAGCCTATGTCGCCTACGAGGCGCGCGCCGCCATTGGCGACATCAAGCCCTCGCGGCGCATTCCCGCGGCCGACCTGTGGCGCAAGATGCTCACGATGCTGTTTGAAACCGGCCATCCCTGGATCACGTTCAAGGATGCCTGCAACGTGCGCTCGCCGCAGCAACACGTGGGTGTGGTGCATTCGTCGAACTTGTGCACCGAGATCACGCTGAACACCAGCGACACCGAAACCGCCGTCTGCAACCTCGGATCGGTCAACCTGCTCAACCACCTCGCGGACGGTGCAGCCGGCACCAAGGTGCTGGACCACGACAAGCTGCGCAAGACCATCACGGTCGCCATGCGCATGCTCGACAACGTCATCGACATCAATTACTACGCCGTCAAGAAGGCGCGCGACTCCAACCTGCGCCACCGCCCTGTGGGCCTGGGTGTCATGGGGTTCCAGGACGCACTGTACGAACTGCGCGTTCCCTATGCCTCACAGGATGCCGTGCAGTTTGCCGATCAGTCCATGGAAGCGGTCTGCTACTACGCGTACTGGGCTTCCACCGAGCTGGCCCGCGAGCGCGGCAAGTATTCCACCTACAAGGGATCACTGTGGGACAAGGGCGTGCTGCCCTGCGACACGCTGGATCTGCTGGCCCGCGAGCGCGGCGGCCATGTCGAAGTCGACCGTTCGTCCACTCTGGACTGGGACGCTCTTCGCCAGAAAATCGCGGCCGACGGCATGCGCAATTCCAACTGCGTGGCGATCGCGCCCACGGCCACCATCTCCAACATCATCGGGGTGGACGCATCGATCGAGCCGTGCTTCGGCAACCTGTCGGTCAAGTCCAACCTGTCGGGCGAGTTCACCGTGATCAACCACTACCTGGTGCGCGACCTCAAGCGCCTGGGCCTGTGGGATGACGTGATGGTCATGGATCTCAAGCATTTCGACGGTTCCTTGCGACCCATCGACCGGGTTCCGCAAGACGTCAAGGCACTGTACGCCACCGCATTCGAAGTCGAGCCCGTGTGGCTGGTGGAAGCCGCCGCACGCCGCCAGAAATGGATCGATCAGGCCCAGTCGCTCAATATCTACATGGCCGGCGCATCAGGCAAAAAGCTTGACGACACCTACAAGCTGGCATGGTTGCGTGGCCTCAAGACCACGTATTACCTGCGCACCCAAAGCGCCACGCACGCCGAGAAGTCCACCGTGCAGTCGGGTCGTCTCAACGCGGTGTCTTCCGGCAACGAAGGGGTGCATGCGACGAGCGCGCTGGAAGCAGCCGCGGCTGCCGCCCGTGCACAGCTGGACGCCGTGCCAGCCACTGACATCAAATTCTGTGGTGTTGACGATCCCACCTGCGAAGCATGTCAATGATCCTCCACGCGCACATCGCAATGCATCGCACCGAGTTTCACTCGATGCATCGCTGCAACAAAATTTGCACGTGATGTAAATGAACACTTTCCATTTCGCATC
This sequence comes from Burkholderiaceae bacterium, assembly GCA_041739435.1. Lineage (GTDB taxonomy): Bacteria > Pseudomonadota > Gammaproteobacteria > Burkholderiales > Burkholderiaceae_C > PHCI01. The sequence continues at coordinate 10,943 of JBGSNW010000433.1, read as the reverse complement.
CTTGCTTTCATAATCCGCACATTGGAAATCTCTATGTTGTCCTGGGACGAAGAAGTCAAGCCCTTGTTGCAAAGCACGCCGCCGCAACCCCTCACCGACGCCCGGTCTGCCGGTCGTTCGATGGAATCCCCACCCCTTTCTTCCAGCAGCCCGGCACACGTCGGCGTGCGCATGCTGGATGACGGTGCAGTTCTCTCCATTGCGCCTGCAGCTTCCGGCGCCATCACACCCGCCGCCAGTGCGCACCGCGTGCGCGCCGCCGACAAACGCATCATCAACGGCCAGACCGACGTCAACCAGCTGGTGCCGTTCAAATACAAATGGGCGTGGGAAAAATACCTCGCCACCTGCGCCAACCACTGGATGCCGCAGGAGGTCAACATGACCCGCGACATCGCGCTCTGGAAAGACCCCAATGGCCTGACCGAGGACGAGCGCCGCATCATCAAGCGCAACCTCGGCTTTTTCGTCACCGCCGATTCGCTGGCCGCCAACAACATCGTGCTGGGCACCTACCGCCACATCACGGCACCCGAGTGCCGCCAGTTCCTGTTGCGCCAGGCCTTTGAAGAAGCCATTCATACCCACGCCTATCAATACATCGTCGAATCCCTGGGGCTGGACGAGAGTGAAATCTTCAACGCCTACAACGAGATCCAGTCGATCCGCGAAAAAGACCAGTTCCTGATTCCTTTCATCGAGGCCATCAGCAACCCGAATTTCCGCACCGGCACACACGAGGCCGACCAGACCCTGCTCAAGTCGCTGATCGTGTTTGCCTGCCTCATGGAAGGTCTGTTTTTCTATGTTGGCTTCACGCAGATCCTGGCGCTGGGTCGTCAGAACAAGATGACGGGCGCGGCCGAGCAGTACCAGTACATCCTGCGCGACGAGTCCATGCATTGCAATTTCGGCATCGACCTGATCAACCAGCTCAAGCTCGAAAACCCCCATCTCTGGACCGCCGAGTTCAAGGCCGAGATCAAGGCTCTGTTCGCCAAGGCGGTCGAGCTCGAATACAAATACGCCGAAGACACCATGCCTCGCGGCGTTTTGGGCATGAACGCCTCCATGTTCAAGGGCTACCTGCGATACATCGCCAACCGGCGCGCCACGCAGATCGGCCTGGAATCGCTGTTCCCCAATGAAGAGAACCCGTTCCCATGGATGAGCGAAATGATTGACCTGAAGAAGGAGCGCAACTTCTTCGAAACCCGGGTGATCGAGTATCAATCGGGTGGCGCGCTGTCCTGGGATTGAAGCGCGAAACACAAAAATGATTCAAAGAATCACGCAACCGGCCGACAACACCCCAGAGTGTGGCAGCGGGCTGCGCAACCAGGTTCATGGCGCTGGGTTCAGGCCCAACACCATGGATCGCTTCATGCGGTCCAACATGCATGAGGTGCTTCGTTTAGTTGATTTTTCAACTTGATCAAGGAGAAAGAAATGGCAACTGCAAAAAAACCGGCCGCAAAAAAGGCCCCTGCAAAGAAGGCTCCGGCCAAGAAGGCTCCCGCTAAAAAAGTAGCGGCAAAGAAAGTCGCTGCGAAGAAGGCGCCGGCGAAGAAAGTCGTTGCGAAAAAGGCTCCGGCCAAAAAAGTAGCCGCGAAGAAGGCTCCTGCGAAAAAAGCTGCTGCAAAAAAAGCGCCAGCCAAGAAAGTAGCAGCGAAAAAGGCCCCTGCCAAGAAGGCCGCCGCCAAGAAAGCGCCGGCAAAAAAGGCCGCCGCCAAAAAGCCAGCCGCCAAGAAAGCAGCGAAAAAGCCCGCTGCGAAGAAAGCAGCGAAAAAGCCCGCTGCCCCCAAAGCAGCAGCCGCTCCGGCTGCGCCTGCGGCTCAGACCACTCTGAATCCGCAAGCCGCCTGGCCGTTTCCGACGGCCAGCAAGCCCTGAGGCTCAGCGCTTCGGCGCGTCAAGCCCGGTGTCGAAAGGCATCGGGCTTTTTTCATTGCCAAAGAGGTTCATGACGAACGTTTCTCCCTCCACCAGCTACCTGCGAACCGATGCCTCTGGCGCTGTGACCGTGTCGGTGCACGTGGTGCCCAACGCGTCACGCACTGAAACCGACGGCTTGCATGATGGCGCCTTGCGCGTACGGCTGCACGCGCCTGCGGTGGATGGCAAGGCCAACGAAGCGCTGGTCGCCTGGCTGGCCACCACCTTGTCGGTGCGCCGCTCCGAGATCGAACTGATTCGTGGCCTGACGTCCCGCCGGAAACAGCTGCGCGTGGCAGCGGATGCCGCAACACATGCGCATTGGGGCCTGCTGGCCGGTTCCGCGGACGACGCCCCCAGGTGATACGGGTGCGCGAGACCCGCACCCGCTGCAATACGACCGGGAAGCGCCTCCTTAAGGTGCGTTCTTACCCCTGCGCGGATTGCAGCCGCGCGATACGCTCTTCAATCGGCGGATGGGTGCTGAACCACTTGCCGATACCCCCGGCAATGCCCATGGCGGCCATGCTCTTGGGCAACTCTGCCGTGTGCAACCCGCCCAGACGGGCCAGCGCATTGACCATGGGCTGCTTGCGGCCCATCAGGTTGGCCGCTCCCGCGTCGGCCCGGAACTCGCGCTGACGGCTGAACCAGGCCACGATGATGGCCGCCACAAAGCCCAGCACGATGTCCAGCACGATGGTGGTGATCATGTAGCCGATGCCCGGGCCGGATTGGTTGTCATTGCCACGGCGCAGGAAACTGTCGACCGCGTAGCCGATCACGCGGCTCAGGAACACCACAAAGGTGTTCATCACCCCTTGAATCAGGGTCATGGTGACCATGTCGCCATTGGCGATGTGCGCCACTTCGTGGCCGATCACGGCCTCGACCTCTTCGCGTGTCATGTTGCGCAACAACCCGGTGGACACCGCCACCAACGCATTGTTCTTGAACGCGCCTGTGGCGAAGGCATTCGGGTCCCCCTCGAAGATGCCCACTTCCGGCATGCCGATGCCGGCCTTGTCGGCAAACTTGCGCACGGTCTCCACGATCCAGGCTTCGTCGGCGTTTTGCGGTTGCTCGATGATCTGGACACCCGCACTCCACTTGGCCACCGGCTTGCTGATCAGCAGCGAAATGATGGCGCCGCCAAAACCCATGACCAGCGCAAAGCCAAGCAGCGCGCCAAGGTTCAGGCCGTTGGCCGTGAGGTAACGATTGACGCCCAGCAGGTTGGCGACGATGCCCAGCACCACCACCACCGCCAGATTGGTCAACACAAACAGCGCAATACGTTTCATGAATTTTTCTCTCATGGCCCGAACCGTCGGACCGACGCCGCAAATGGTAGGGGTAAAGGCCTGGAAATCAAGGCCGCAGCGGCAAACGCGCAAGATTTTTCCGGATATTTGCACACCTTTTACAACGGCTGCCCCACCCGATCGCGCGGCGGACGAAACACCGTGGTGTCATCGTAAAAAGCAGGATCGGCGTTTGCGGCCCACCAACCGGGCACACCCAGCACCGGCAGCGGCGCAAACGGCTTGCCCGCCAACACCGAGGGGCTCAGCGTGGCCGCCATCTGCCGGTCCAGGGACGCCATGGAGTCAATCACAAACCGCGACCTGTAGACGTGGACTGCATGCTGTTTTCTTGGAGAAACCAGTTTCTCGAGCGCCGCATGGCCCAACACCACCAGCCGCGCACGCGCCCACATCGGGCGCAAGGTGACAAACAGTCGGCGCCAGTCCTTGGCCACCAACGCATCCCACAACGGCGGCGGCGCATCCAGCAAGGCGGCATTCTCGTCCAGCAGCGTGATGGCGTCGCGCACCACGCCACGCACACCCTGCACACCCGCAGCGGCAATTTCGGCCGCCTGCAATGCGTTCAACCGCTGCTTGGTCAGTGGAAACGAAATCCAGCAGATTGCATTAAAAAAGTCGTGTACCCCCTCGCGGGTTGGACATCGTTTGCTATTAAAAATGAATCTTTCATAAGGTTCATCGGTCGGCAGTTCGGTGTGCGGAACAAAATACACGGGCGCCGTTGCCGCGGAATTCAGTGCATCGCAGGTAGCTTGGCCCCCGGCAATGGCCTGCGCGATGGGTTCGCCCACGGCCCGCCACGGAGTGAGCCAGGGCACGGCCCAGTCGATGTCGGCTACACCATGCGCCACGGCAGCGCTTCACCTGAACGCAGGGGCTTGAGTTCGGCCTCGCCAAAGGCGAACGCCAGCGGCGGTGTCCACGCCTGCCTCTCCAGGGTGATCGTGCCGGTATTGCGCGGCAGACCGTAAAAATCGGCGCCATGAAAACTCGCGAACGCCTCCAGCCGGTCAAGCGCACCCGCCGCGTCAAACGCCTCGGCATACATCTCGATCGCGGCATGCGCGGTGTAGCAGCCGGCGCAGCCGCTGGCGTGCTCCTTGAGGCTTGCGGGGTGCGGCGCGCTGTCGGTGCCCAGGAAAAACCGTGGGTTGCCGCCGGTGGCCGCCTGCACCAGCGCCTGGCGATGCACCTCACGCTTGAGGACCGGCAGACAGTAGTAGTGCGGCCGGATGCCACCGGAGAAAATCGCGTTGCGATTGAACAGCAGGTGGTGCGCGGTCAGTGTGGCCCCGGTGAAACGGTCGGCCTCACTCACGTATTGCGCCGCTTCCCGGGTGGTGATGTGCTCGAAAACGATTTTCAGCTCCGGAAAGTCACGCCGCAGCGGAATGAGTTGTGTGTCGATGAACACCGCCTCGCGGTCGAACAGGTCGATGTCGGGCGCCGTGACCTCGCCATGCACCAGCAGCAGCAGCCCCTCGCGCTGCATGGTTTCGAGCGTCTTGTAGGTTTTGCGGATGTCGGTCACCCCCGCATCGCTGTGGGTCGTGGCGCCGGCCGGGTAGAGCTTGAGCGCCACCACGCCAGCCTCCTTGGCGCGTCGGATTTCGTCCGGGGGCAGGTGGTCGGTGAGGTAGAGCGTCATCAGCGGCTCGAACGCCACGCCCGCCGGCACCGCCGCACGGATGCGGTCGCGGTAGGCCAATGCCTGCGCAGCGGTGGTCACCGGCGGCTTGAGGTTGGGCATGATGATCGCGCGGCCAAACTGCGCTGCCGTGTGCGGCACCACCGTGTTCAGTGCCGCGCCATCCCGCACGTGCAGGTGCCAGTCGTCAGGACGGGTGAGGGTCAGGGCTGAAGTCATCCCGGTATTGTCCCAGACGCTCAGGGCCCGGCAGCCGCAATACGGCCCGCCCGGTTCGTTCGCAGGCGTCAATGCGCCAGGATCTTGTCGAGGAAATCCTTGGTGCGTGGCTGGCGGTTTTCGGGGTGGCCGAAAAATTCGTCCTTGGAACAATCTTCCAGAATACGCCCCCCCACGTCGATGAAGATCACCCGGCTGGCCACCTTGCGGGCAAAACCCATTTCGTGGGTGACCACCATCATGGTCATGCCTTCCTTGGCCAGCGTGACCATCACGTCCAGCACTTCGCCCACCATTTCGGGGTCGAGGGCCGAGGTGGGTTCGTCAAACAGCATGACGATCGGGTCCATGCTGAGCGCGCGCGCAATCGCCACCCGTTGCTGCTGGCCGCCCGAAAGCTGGCCCGGAAATTTGTCCTTGTGCGCCATCAGGCCCACGCGGTCGAGCATCTTGAGCCCGCGAGTCCTGGCTTCGTCGGGGCTGCGGCCCAGCACCTTGATCTGCGCGATGGTGAGGTTTTCGGTCACCGACAGGTGCGGAAACAGTTCGAAGTGCTGAAACACCATGCCCACGCGGCTGCGCAGCCTGGGCAGGTTGGTGGCCGGGTCGTGCAGCGGCACGCCGTCCACAAAAATCTCGCCCTTCTGGAACGGCTCCAGGGCGTTGACGGTCTTGATCAGCGTGGACTTGCCCGAACCCGAGGGCCCGCACACCACCACCACGTCGCCCTTGCTGATGTTGACCGAGCAGTCGCTCAGCACCTGAACCGGGCCATACCATTTGGACACGTTCTTGATTTCGATCATGATGGGGTCTCCTCGGGTTCAACGGATGATCTGGGTCTTGCGCTGAATGCCGCGAACCACGGTCGAGAGCGCAAAACAGATCACAAAATACACAACGGCCGCCAGCAGATAGGCTTCAATCGGGCGACCGTAATTCTTGCCGGCCACCTCAATGCCCTTGAGCATGTCGTAGGCACCAATCGCATACACCAAGGACGTGTCCTGGAACAGGATGATGGTCTGCGTGAGGAACACCGGCAGCATGTTGCGAAACGCCTGTGGCAGCACCACGATTTTCATGTTCTGCGCGTAGGTCATGCCCAGCGCCTGTCCCGCGTGCACCTGCCCTCGCGCGATGGACTGGATGCCGGCACGCACGATCTCGGAAAAATACGCCGCCTCGAACGCCACAAAAGTGATGATGGCCGACAGCTCGGCCCCCAGCGAGCGGCCGATCAGAAACGGAATCAGCAGGAAGAACCACAGGATCACCATCACCAGCGGTATGGAGCGCATGCCGTTGACGTAAATGGTGGCGGGGATCTCCAGCAGCTTGCGCCCCGACAGACGCATCAGCGCCAGCACCGTGCCCAGCACAATGCCCCCCAGCGTGGCGATGACCGTCAGCTCGATGCTGAACAGAAAACCCTTGATGACGAACTTGCTGATGACGTCCCAGGTGTAGAAGGACAGGTCGAGGTTCAGGTTCATCTCAGTGCCCCCCACCCAGGCCACCTGCGGCCACAAAGCCGGGCACACGGGTCTTTTTCTCGATGACCGCCATCACGCGGTTGATGGCAAACGCCGAGATGATGTACATCGTGGTCACGGCCAGATAGACCTCGATGCCACGCGAGGTTTCTTCCTGCGCCTGCATGGCAAACAGCGTCAGCTCCGAGATGGACACCGCAAACGCCACCGACGAGTTCTTGACGATGTTCATCGACTCGCTGGTCATGGTGGGGATGATGATGCGGTAGGCCATGGGCAACAGCACGTAGCGGTAGTACTGGACCGTGGTGAAGCCCATCGCCATGCCCGCGTAGCGTTGCCCCCGTGGCAGCGCCTGGATGCCGGCGCGCAGCTGCTCGGCAATGCGCGACGAGGTGAAAAACCCCAGCGCAAACACCACCAGCACAAACCCGGGAAGCGACTTCATGGCCGGAAACACGGCCGGCACCACGTGATACCAGAGGAAAATCTGGACCAGCAGTGGAATGTTGCGGAACAGCTCCACCCAGGCATTGCCCAACCGGACCAGCCAGGGACTGGAAGGCAGCGTGCGGACGGTGCCGATCAGCGAGCCCAGCACCAGCGCGATCAGCAAGGCACACAGCGCGACCGACAGCGTCCAGCCCCAGGCCGAGAATATCCAGTCGAGGTAGGTGGTTTCGCCCCCCGTGCCGAAGCAGCGGGGTTCCACCTCGCCGTCAATGGTGTTCTTGCAGAACACCTGCCAGTCCCAGGCCATGTCGTTCTCCTTGTGTCGCGTGCCCTACGCCTTCAACGAAAAGCCCCTCCGGTGAACGCGTCGCCGAAGGGGCTCGTATCGAGTCGGTTGCTTACTTGCGATAGGCTTCCATGGGATTGTCGTTGGGGGCCGCGATCAGGCCCTTGAGCGTGGCGCCCATCGCCAGATTGACGTTGGAGTTCTTGGGCGGAATCGGGCTGGTGAACCATTTGGCGTAGAGCTTGTCGAGATCGCCGCTCTTCATCTGGGACTTGATGAAATCGTCCACGGCCTTCTTGAACCCGGCGTCGTCCTTGCGGAACATGACGGCGATCGGCTCGATGCTCAGCACTTCACCGACGATCTTGAAGTCGGCCGGGTTCTTGGCGTTGGCGATCAGGCCGGCCAGGATGTTGTCGTCCATCACAAAGGCGTCGGCGCGGCCCGACTCAAGCAGCAGGAAGCTGTCGGCGTGGTCCTTGCCAAACACTTCATTGAAGTTGATGCCGGTGGCGCGTTCGTGCTTGCGCAGCGTCTGCACCGAAGTCGTGCCCGTGGTGGTGGCCAGGCTCTTGCCGTTGAGCTGGGCAATGGAGGTGATGCCCGAACCGGCCTTGACGGCAGTGCGCACTTCGGTCACGAAGGTGGTGACGGCGAACGACACGTCTTTCTGGCGGGTGGCGTTGTTGGTGGTGGAGCCACACTCGATGTCCACGGTGCCGTTCTGTACCAGCGGAATGCGGTTTTGCGAGGTGACCGGCACGTATTCGACCTTGGCGGCCGGGGCCACCGACTTGAGGAAACGCTCGCACAGCTCAACGTGGTACCCGGCATATTTGCCCTCGCCCAGCGTGTAGGACAGCGGCGAAGACGACTCGCGCACGCCGATGACAACCTTGCCCGATGCCTTGATTTTGGCCAGGGTGTCATTGGCCTGGGCGTAAGCGCCCGTGGCGGCCAGCGCGGCGATGGTCAGCGCGAAAATGTGTTTTTTCATTGGGAAATCTCCAGGTTGTAAAGCGAAAGAAAGAAGCGTGATTTTAAAGATTGAAGCATGCGGGATTACCCTGCATCACCCCGGTGGACGGGGTGAACAACGTCAGAACGGAACCTTGTCGGTGGGATATTTCCAGAAATCGCGCAACAGGTAACTTTCCGGAAGGTTCAGCGCCGTTCCCTTTGGAGGAATGGGCTTGGAGAACCACTTGTCGTAGACAGCGTGAATTTCACGGCTCACGATCATTCGGCGCATTTCGTCGTCCACGAGCTTCTTGAACGCAGGGTCGTCCCTGGGCAGCATGATGGCCAACGGCTCGGTGGTCAGGAACTTGCCCACCACCTTGAGCGCCGAGGGGTTCGGCCGGTTGGCCGCCAGACCAAAGAGCAGCACGTCGTCCATCACGAAGGCTTCGGCCTCGCCCTTTTCCACCATCTCGATGGCACGCGCATGGTCCGGGGCTTCCAGCAGGGTGATGCGCAACAGCCGCTCGCGGTTGGCCTGGTCCACGGCCTTGAGGGGCGTGGTGCCCTTGGTCGAGACGATTTTTTTGCCCATCAGGTCTTCAATGCGATCGGCCTTGCTGTCCGCCCGGACCAGCAGACGTGCGCCGGTGATGAAGTGGGGAATGGTGAAGGCCACTTTCTGGCGGCGCTCGGCGTTGTTGGTGGTGGAGCCACATTCCATGTCGGCCTTGCCCTGCTCGACCATGGCAATCCGGTTGGCCGGTGTGACCTGCAGGAACTTGACCGGCATGTCCTTGGCGCCGGTTTGCCTGCGCACCGCATCGGCAATGCGCAGGCACAGGTCCAGCGCATAACCCACGGGCTTGCCGGTGGCTGTGTCGATGTATGAAAACGGAACGGATGACTCCCGGTGCGCCAGCACCAGCGCCCCACCCGCCTTGACGCGGTCCAGCACGCCTTCGGCGCTGGCCAGCGGCGCCCCGAACAAGGTGACCAACAAGGCCACCGTCAATCCCCAACGTGGTGCATTCATGGATATCCCAATTTTCTCTGTGTCCCGTTAAGCAGCCTTCGTGCCCGGGGTATTTTTGTCAATCCCTGATGTCTGGAGCAGCAGACGGCCCGGCATTCGGCAACCCGCCATGATGAACCCGCCCCCGCAGCGTCGCGAACTGTAGGGAAGTTAACCTTTTCGGACCAATGCCGACTCCGCTTCGTTCCATGCATATTATTCATGGATTCGGCACAGTACCGCCTCACACGCAAAGTGCACGCGCAGGCCCCAGCCCCACCTCAACGGGTTGCGCCGCCCTTCAGGTACGCCCACAAATCCTGGACGGTGCTTTTGGTCCCGGGGGCGCTGCTTCCGGGGCCGGCCGTCACGGGTTTTTCCCGGTAAGCACGAAGGTCCATGGTCATCTGCAGCGAAGGCAGCTCCGGCGTTGTGGCCGGCACCAGCTTGCGTGCGCGCAACTCCTTCTTGACCGCGCTGTGTGGCAAAAATGCGATGCCGTGGCCTTCGATGGCCATGGCCTTGAGGCCCTCGGCCATGTCGGTTTCGTACACACGGTCCAGGTGAATGGCGGTCCGGGAGTCCTTCAGGACCATGTCCACCATGCGCCCCAGGTACGCGCCCGGCGCATAGCCCAGATACGGCAGCGGCTGCCCCGCCCGACCGGGCAGCCTGTAAAGTGGCGCGCCGTTGGCATCGGGCCGGACATAAGGCGCCAGCACCTCCTCGCCCAAAGTCACCATTTCATAACGCTCGGGGTCCAGCTGAAAAGGTTGTGAGGCGTGATGGTACGAAATAAGCACGTCGCAACTGCCTTCGACCAGGCGCAACACGGCATCGTGCACATTCAAGGCGATCAGGCGGCTTTTGATGGGGCCAAACTTCTCGCGCAGGCTCGACACCCAGGCCGGGAAAAACGTGAACGCCAGCGAATGTGGCACCGCGAACTCGATCACGTCCTGTCCGGCCGAGCTGTGCCCACGCAGCATGGCGCGTGTGCTTTGCAGCGCCTGCAGCACCTCCAGCGACTGGTCGTACAGCGTCTGCCCGGCCGGCGTGAGGCGGGTGGGGTACGAGCTGCGGTCCACCAGATCGGTGCCGGCCCAGGCCTCCAGCGCCTGAATACGGCGCGAAAACGCCGGCTGCGTCACGTGCCGCAACTGCGCCGAACGGCTGAAGCTGCGGGTTTCCGCCAGACTGACGAAATCTTCGAGCCATTTGGTTTCCATGCGCGAATTATGGACGCAGCGCCGGTGCCCGGGCCAAGGGCTCGTGCACTACATTAATAGTAGCTAACTATCGCAATTTGACGGGGGCTAACGGCCAACTTGTTCAATAAATTACCCGGATCCACCTTTTCCGCCAGAGGGCCTCGTTGCGGCGCACAATCGCAACACATGAAAAACATCCTGATCCTTGGCGGCACCGGCTTCGTCGGCGCCCACGTGTGCGAAAAACTCGCACGACTTTCATGCGCAGCCACTGTGCCCACACGCGGTGTGGACCGCGCCCGCCACCTGTGGCCGCTGCCACGTGTCACGGTGGTGAGCGCCAACGTGCACGACGAAGCCGCGCTGGCGCGACTGCTGCCGGGGCACGA